>NZ_JBEOWI010000046.1:0-70371 GCF_040296005.1 Kitasatospora sp. NPDC002551
TGACGTCACTGGAGTCCCTGCTGATACTCATTAGGCATGTGAGCATCAGCGTAGTTGGCTCACATGCCAGACGGTTGGGTAGAGCCAGAGATTACATTGGCGAAGGCTTTGCGCTGGTCGTCCGTCCAGCTGTCCGCTCCGGCTCTCCAGCCCGCCGCGAGGGGCACCAGGTGGTCGATGTCGACTTTCGAGGCGTCGTTGAACTTCAGGTTGTCGTAGACCGATGTCCACGTGCCCGAGGTGGCACGGCACTGGGCGTCCGTCACGACGGATTGCCCGTCCCTCTTCAGGACACTTTCGCGGGTGTCGCAGCCCGTCCCTTGGGAGGCCCAGTGGGGGAAGCGGTCGCGGGAGTAGCCGGTCATCGGACGCGCCGCAGCGACCGTCAGCGCGACCAACTGTGCGCGGGCCGTGGCGGAGTCCGACGGCGGCGGTCCCGGCCAGGCCACGGTGGAGGCGGCCGGTGGGGCGGCGTTCGGTGTGACGTGGTCGGATGCCGCCGGCTTCCCGCAGGAGGTGAGCAGCAGGGCCGCGAGGATCGCCGCGGTGGCCCGGGCGGCGGTGTGCCCGGTGGATCGCGTGGTGGAGGACATGAGGACAGCTTGCCCTGCTGGCGTTGGGTCACCAGCGGTGGCCTTGCACTGTCCACTATCGGGTGAACTGCCGCTGAATTGGGCTGGTGGTGCGCCAGCATGACGGCGTGAAGAACGCGTAGGTGCCGGTCGGGCTGATCCTGGCCCGCGGGCAGTCGTTGCTCGTCTGCTAGAGGCAGGAGGTCCGCACGCCGCAGGGTCGGACCACGAGGGTGTCGCCTGCCACCTCAAGGAGGTGGCAGGGGCAGGTGCGGCGCGCGGATTCGATGTCCCGTTCCTCCCAGAGGTGATCGGAGTGAAGATCAGGGCGCCTTCAATCAGTTCGGCCCTACGAGACACGGCGGGCCAACGGTACCGGATGCCATCAGCGAAATTGTGCAGGCACCTCGGCTGCAGCCCCGAAAGCGCGTGCATGGCCTCGGCCCGCCCCACACGGAGACAGATTGCCCATTCTGGAGACACCTGTCTCCGGATTGGCTACAGTGGAGACACTACGAAGGGGCGGTCGGCGTCGATTGCGACCCGCCACCGACCGCCCCATGACTGGAGAGGAACCCTCCAATGAGTGTCACCGTACCGCTCGCCGTCATCCGCGACCCCCGCAGCCTGGCCGACTTCCTCACCGCCCACGGGATGCCCGGCCGCCGCTCGATGACGGCGATCACCCGGCTGCGTCGCGAGCGCGCCAAGCTGAGCCCGCTGCCCGTGGTGCCGGAGTCGGTGGAGGTCCGGGCGCAGCGCCGGGTGCTGGCCGCCGCCGTGGCGGAGATCGAGCGACGTGGTGGTGAGACCGAGATCGTCTCCGAGAACACGACGGTCCGCCTGCACATCGCCGTTCGCGACGTGAGCACCGGCATGATGCTGCTGCGGGCCGAGGGGTGGCGTTACTACTCCCGTCGGTTCGGGCACCGGCGGGCGGAGCTGGCGTACGTGGTCGGGCGTGACGACGCGGGGCCGTGGGCGGTGAGGGTGCCGGGCACGATGACCACGCTCCGGGACGCTCTGGCGTGGATGGAACCGGCTGAGGTCACCAAGGCCCGCGCCGCCGGCCGCCGCGTGTGGCGCCAGGGCGACGTGTACGCGATCGAGACGATGGCGGCCCACGACGGGCGCGGCGTCGACCTGCTGCCCGATGCTCACGAGTGGCGTCCGGGAACCCGCTACCTGGTCCACCGGCCGCAGGACGGCCGTCGCCACCGGCCGCTCAAGCTGACCCCGCCGGTGCGGTTCGTGCGCCAGCGGGTGCTGGAGATGGGCCGCAGCGGCGCCCGCGCCTTCGGCGACTGAACGTCCCCCCCCCCCCTCGGGGCGGCCGCCCGGCCGCCCCACCCCGCCCCTGAACGGAGACACCTCGATGGCCGACACCCGCCTCCAGACCCGGGTGAGCGAAGAACTCGCCGCCTGGCTGGACGACCGCGACCAGCGCATGATGACCGGCACCATCCACATCCAGGCCAAGCTCGAACTGAGCATGTGGCGCGGGGCCCTGGCCGCCGAACTGCGCCGCATCCGGCTGACGGTGAACCAGGCGAACTGCATCGCCGACGTCCTCAACGGCACCATCATCACCCCCGCCCTCGCCGGTAGCGCCCCCCTGGTCTACTACGAGGTGACCGACGCCTTCCAGCTGGTCCGCGACTCGCCGCTGCCCTACGAGGAGAGCACCTACGGCGCCAAGTGGGAGATCGATGAGCAGGCCCTGCTCACCTACCTGCGGTCCCTGGGGCCGACGGCCGACCACGCCCTGCACGACGCGGTCAGCCGCTGGTGGGCCGCAGACCACGAGGGCACCCGCGAAGGATGGGCCGCGGTCGGACTCACCGTGGTTCCCGACCCCGTCCGAAGCGACGACAGTGGCGAGGATGTCACCGGCTCCAGCACCGTTTCGCGCCAGTCTCGTTGAGCACTTCGCCGGGCAGGGGATTTGGCAGATCCCCTGCCCGGCGGGCGGCCAGCATCACCCGCAGAAGGACGGCCCGTGAACGAGCAGGAACGCCCCTACCAGACAGAAGCAGTGGCGGCGCTGGCCGCCGGTCTACGGGAGTCGCCCCTAGGCCAACTGCACGCCGCCTGCGGATCAGGCAAGACGCTGATGGCACAGCGCGCCACCGAACGGCTGCTGCCCGCCGGCGGAACCGTCGCCGTCCTCACCCCGTCGCTGGCGCTCACCGCGCAGACCCTCTCCTCCTGGCAGCGCAACGCCGCCACGCCGATCCATGCGGCGCTCGCAGTCTGCTTCGACGACACCGTGGCCGACGCACCCGCCCACCTGCCGGACCTGCACATCCCGGTCACCACCGACCCCACCGCCATCGCAGCCTGGCTGCCCGAACCCGCCGACGGGCTGCGCCTGATCGTGGGCACCTACGCCTCCGCCGAACGCCTCGCCGAGGCCGTGCGCGCCACCGCGCCGCTGGACCTGCTCATCCTGGACGAGGCCCACCACCTGGCAGGCCGCCCCGACGCCACCACCCGCCGCGTGGTCGACCGCGCCTTCCTGCCCGCGCAGCGACGCCTCTACATGACCGCGACCCCGCGCATCAACCGCTCGGGCGCCGAACGCCACGGCCACCTGTCCATGGACGACCCCGACGTGTTCGGCCCCGTCCTGTACAACTACTCCTTCGCCCGCGGCATCGCGGAGGGCTACCTGGAGGACTACCGGCTCGTGGTCGTCGGCATCAGCGACCGCGAGGCCCGCTCGCTGCTCGCCGACGAGCAGCACGAGTACGTCGAAGAGATCGGCGCGCCCTCCTTGCAGACCCTCGTAGCCCAGGCCGCCCTCATCAAGGCCAACTCCCTGCACCGCGCCCGCCGAGTCCTGACGTTCCACCACCGCGTCGCCCAGGCTGCCGACTTCGCCCGCACCTTGCCGGGGACCGCCGCCCGCCTGGGCGCCATCGCCCCGATCTTCAGCCACGTCCACGGCGAGATGAGCCACGCCGTTCGCGACCGCGTCCTTGACCACCTGCGCCATCCGCCAGAGGACGGCTGGACCGTGGTGTCCAACGCTCGCTGTCTGGGCGAGGGCGTGGACGTGCCAGCCGTGGACGCCATCCTCTTCGCGCACCCCAAGCGCTCGGCGGTCGACATCGTGCAGGCCGTCGGCCGCGCACTGCGCCCCCACGCCGACGCCGCCGGCCCCTCGACCATCATCGTGCCGCTGGTGCTCCCCGAAGAAGACGGCGAGGTCGGCGACCTCGACCCCGGCGACTACGACATCCTGTGGCAGGTCGTGCGGGCTCTGCGCGCCCACGACGAACCACTGGGCACGGACCTGGACGTCCAGCGTTCCCACGGCCACGTCGACAATCCCGGCCTTCCCCAGAAGATCACCGTCGTCCTGCCGCAGGGCACCACCCAACGCGTCCTCGCCACCCTCACCACCCTGCTGGTACGACAAACCACCTCTCCCTGGTGGGAGGGCTACGGCCACGCCGCAACCTTCTACGCCACCCACGGCCACCTGCGCGTGCCCACCGACTACCTCACCCCCGACGGCTACCGGCTGTGGCGCTGGATGCAAGACGCCACCAAGCACCGCCGCCGCGGCTGGCTCAGCCCCGACCGGATCGAAGCCCTCGACAAGCTCGGCATGGTCTGGGAACCCCATCAGCAGGCATGGGAGAACGCCTACCAAGCCGCCGCCGACTACCACGCGGCCAACGGCCACCTGCGCATCCCCCAGGACTACACCGACTCCTGCGGCTTCCAGCTCGGCAGGTGGATCAACCGCCAGCGCGCTCAGCAGCGCGCCGGCCGACTCAGCGCCGACCGCGCCGAGCGACTCGGCAAGCTCGGCATGGTCTGGAACGTCCTTGACGCCGACTGGCAGAACTGCCTCGCCGCCGCCCGGACCTACCGGGAGCGGCACGGCCACCTCGCCGTCCCCGAGGACTACACGGCCCCCGACGGCACCCCGCTCGGCCGGACCCTGTCCAACCTCCGCATCGGCCGACGCAAGGGCACCATCGCCGTCGATCGGGCCGCCGCCCTCGACCAGCTCGGGATGGTCTGGGAACCCCAGCAGGAGCGCGCCGCCGCCGAATGGGACCGCTTCGTCCATGCAGCCCGCCGTCACCTCGCCCGCCCCGGAGTGCGAAACCTGCAACTGCCCCGCGGCTGGTGCGACCCTGAGGACGACTACCCCCTTGCGGCCAAGCTCGCCACATACCGCCAGCGGGCCGCCGACCTCACCGACGAACAGCGAGCCCTGCTCGCCGAACTCGCCCCCACCCGCACCACCGCCACCGCACAGAATGACGCTGCCGCTGCCATGCGCCGCTTCCACGCCGAGCACGGCCACCTGCGCGTCCCCTCCACCTACCGCACCGCCGACGGCGCCCTGCTCTACCCCCTCCTGGACCGTTTGCGCGGCTGGTACCGCAAGGGCACCCTCCTGCCCGAAGTGCAGCGCGACCTCGAAGAACTCGGTCTCCCTCTCCGGCCGTCCGACCCCTGGCCCGACTTCCTGGACGCGGCGCGCCGTTGGTACGCCGACCATGAACCCGGCCAGCTGCCACCACGGGGATACATCGACACCACTGGGTACCCGTTCGCCCAACGCCTGGGCTACTACCGCCACCGCGCAGGCACAGGTCAACTACCGGCCACCCGCGTCGAGCAACTGCTTGCCCTAGGCGTGCCGATGACCCGCCGACGGGCGAGCGCCCCAGGCGAAACGAAGCTGTGAGTCGGCGGCCGCGCACCCGACCACCGCCCTCGGCTGCCGCAACGTGGCCGGCCTTCGCTCCCAGCTGCGCCGACGCCACCTTGATGCGGTCCATCGGCGATGCCTCAGTCAGCACTCGACTTCCCTGCGGCTGTCCGCCGGCAGACCGGTCCCCTCGGACGCGCTGGGCTACGCGCGGCTCTCCCCCGCATCCTGGTGACCCCGGGCGGGCGGCCAATGACGGTCACCGTGGTCGACGTGGAGGAACCGCGTGCGACCAGGAGGATGAAGAGCTGGACGAGGAACCGTTCGGCTGGTTGGTCTGTGCGTCCGCTGGTGCGGCCAGCGACCCGGGAGAGACCGACGCCTTCGCGGGAGCCGCCGGGCGGCAGGACTGCTAGTGCTCGTCGGTGGTGCCGGGGCCGTTGGCACCGGTGAGGTCCTCCAGCGTGTCCAGGTCGATGGTGCCAGCCAGGTTGTGCAGGTACTCCCACTGGTCCGCGTCCAGGCCGAGCGCGGGATCGTCGGCGACCCGGACGAGGGCGGCGGCGACGATGCCCGGGGACGCCGCGTGCAGGGCGTTCAGCAGGGCCTCGGCGCAGGCCTTCGGTCCGGTGCCGTCCTGGTAGTGCAGGGCGATCTCGAACGCTTCGGTCGCACGGGCCGTGACCCCCCGCCAGGCGAGCCCGTCGAGGGGGTCCGGGAAGGCGCCGCCCAGAAGAGGGAAGGTGCGCGGCTCGCAGGTGGCGGCCCCAGCGGTCCGGGTGGCGAGCTGCCCGGCGGTGGTGGCCGCCGCCAGGTCCTCGGTGAGGACGGCGATCTCCCGCTTCCAGATGGGGTTGCTGGAGAAGCAGACAGGCATCGCGGCGGCGACCGCGCACGCGGCGGCCAGCGCGAGACGCTCCCCCGGGGCGAGATGCGGCACGCTGCCGTCGGCGGCGGGTCCGAGCATGCCGGCACCGAGCGCGTGGGCGAGATCCTCGGGGAGGTACCCGCTGGCGCCGGCGGCAAGCACCCGTCCGCTTGCCTCCTCGATGGCGGCGGCCGTCGTCTCCAGGCAGGAGCGGTGCACGTCGTGGTCCTGGCTGTCGGCGAGTCCGCGTACCCACCGCGCACACTCCTCTCCCGCTCGGCGGGCCCGCAGCAGAACGGCCCCGGCCCGGTCGCCGGTGCTGCCGGGGCCCTGGCCCTCCGCCCTGACGGCAGACGGGGCCTGCGGGGCGGACGGTGGGTGAAAGATGGTCATACCCCAAGGTATCGAGCCGGGCGGACACGGGTGACGGGCTCCACGACAGCACGGAACCACCAACGGGCCAACACGTCGTAACCCGCCGTCCGCGCGCCCGTTGCTGGGACAGCAGGAGCAGCGAGACGAAGGGAACGACCTGTGCGGACGTGCGTTTGGGCGGCGGCGGCCGTCGTGCTGCTGGTGGCGTCCCCCGCAGCGGCGGGCGGGCAACGCAGCGTGCAGACCATCGGGCTGGACGCGAGCGCGGGCGACGGCTCGGTGTCCGGGAGCGCCCGGCTGACGGCCACCGCGGAGAACAACGGCTACCGCCTCAAGGGATGGGTGGAATCGGACAGGGGGTGCGTGGAGCTGAAGGCCGTGAATATGCACTGGGGCTCCTACCTGGGCGGAGACCAGATCACCAAGACCTGCGAGACCAAAGTGCGCGCGCCCGTGGACGCCTGGACCCACCACACCGACGTCGTGCTGAGCGCAATCGTCGACGGCGGCCCGGACCGGGACTCCCGGATCGTCACCCTGACCGGACGCTAGCCCGGGCCACCCCTTCCTCAGGCTCGCCTCTTCCGCAAATCCCTCGACGGGCTGGCTTCGGCGGCCCGACACTGAGCGCCATGGTCTCCCCGCCCGCCGGACCGCCGGCCGTCCTCTCCGCCCCGCTGACCTCCGCCCTGACCTGCCCCACCGTGGTCACCGTCGTGGACGCCTGCGCCCTGGCCCAGGTGGCGTGCGGTGCGCGACGCCGAGCCGGTCGATCTGATCAGCGCCCTGTCCGGCACCGGCCGCTCGAACCCCTTCGGCGCCGCGCACATCGTGGAGGAACTGCAGCGGCACCTCCCGAGGATCGCGGCGGACACCGGCGTACCGCTCGACCAGGCGCAGGCGCAGCTGTGGAAGCGGATGCTGCCCGGGGTGCCGATCGTCGACCTCGCCATCGGCGACCACCTCTCCCCCGCCGCCCGGCTGCTGCTGCGCGACGACCCGTCGCTGCCGGCGATCGCCCGCGGCGACGCCGACGACGCCCCTACCGCGGCCCTCGCGCAGTTCCTCGCCCCCGCCGTCATCCTGACCCAGGACAGCGTGTTCGCCCGCTTCGGCCTGGCCGTTCCGGTGGACCGGTGGGTCGGGATGGCCCACGGGCTGCTGCGCGCGGCCGGCTTCGAGGCGAACCTGGACGTGTCGGTGCGCGTCGCCGATGTCGCCGCCCGCCTCGCCTGGCAGACGGCGGCCTGGGCAGGGCGCGCCGCGGCGCGCCACCCGGTCCTCGCGGGCGCGGTGGTCGCCCTGGCCGTTCTGGTCTGCCGCCACCAAGGCCTGCTGGACGGCGCCCGGTGGCGGGCCGGCGCGGTCTCCCTCCGGGAGACGGCCGGGCCCCTGCTGGAGCGGTTCGCCGCGGCCAGCGAGGACCACGCCCTCACCCGCGACCGCCTGGTGGTGGTTCAGGCCTCCGGTGAGGCGACCACCGAGCAGCTCGCCGCCCGCCACCTCGCCCGTACCCGCTCCGCCCTGACCCTCGGGCAGCTGCGGGACGCGCTGGCCGCCGACGGCGTCCGCGTCCCCGCGACCCGGCTGAGGGCCGCGATGCGCGAGCACCCCGGCTTCACCCGGCTGACCGGGGACCGGTACTTCCTGGGCCGTCCCGCACTTCCCGACACCGTCCGCTGACCCGCACAAGGACGTCCGACCCGACCGGGTCCGGGTCGGGTGCCGTCGCACCGGACCCGGACCTGGAATGGGCAGGCCGTCCCAGGCACTAGCGTTGACCGCAACGGGCTATGGCGGGCGGACCGGGGGCTTCCACGGCTCCGGCCTGCCAGCGCCGACACGGGCCTGGTGGGCGGTCCTTTTCCGGCGAACCCGTCTCGGATTCACCCGATGGAGTGAACCTCCCGTTCCCCGGGCCCGTCGGCGAGCAGCCAGGACACCATGGCGTCGTCCCCCGGCGCAGAAAGCGAGAAGCGGTGAGCAGCACGGACTTGACGGCCCTGCCGGCCGCCTTCGAGCCAGCGGACCCGCCGCGCAACGGCCGGATGCGGTTCTGGCGGCCGAACGTGACGGTGGCCTTCCCCGACGAACTGCCGGAGGGCGTCGAGGAATCCGCCGGGCAGGAGACGGCGGTGGTACGTCACCAGGCCAACGGCGTGCGCAGCTCGCGGGTCCCGTGCTGGTCGATGCCGGTCGACTTGGCCCTGCCCCTGCTCAGCCGGGCCCGGCTCCGGGGGAGCGGCGACGAGGCCTGCCGGTTCTGGGGCGGCGTCTCGCTGTTCGCCCTTGAGCTGATCTCGCGGGGCCGGCTGGACGTGGACGTGACCGAGGCGGGCTTCGACACCTGGCGGTGCGTACCGCAGACCGACCAGGAGCGGGCGCAGCTGGCCGCGTTCGCGCGCTCGATGCCGCCGACCGCGCACGCGATCCCCTTTCAGGCGCTGCACGGCGGGCGGCCGATGCTGCCCGAGCCGGCGTTCCTGCTCCAGGCCTACCTGGACGCGGTCGCGGACACCGTCGCTCGTACGCCCGAAGGTCCCGAGCGGGCCGGGACGCCGGTGTTCACGGCCCTTCCGGTTCAGCACGTGCCGCAGCTGGCCCTGCGTGACGTGCCCGCCCCGGTCCCGCTGGCGCGGATCTCGCTGCTCGTGGAGATCGACGAGGACGGGCCGTCCGGCGTGCGCGCGGTGCTGCAGGTGCGCCGCACCGGCGTCGACGAAGTCCTGCTCAGTCCGGCGCGGCTGTGGGCCGAGAACGGGGATCCGGCGCTCGACCCGGTCCGTGTGCACGCCGAGGTCGCGCTGCACGCCGCCGCCGAGGCGTGGGTGCCGATGAAGGAGTTCCTGGACTTCCCCGGCCTTCCGGCTCTGGACCTGTCCCCCGAGGAGGTGGACGACCTGCTCGGTCCGAGCGCTGGCGACCTCGCGGCCGCCGGCTGCGACGTACTGCTGCCGCGCGACGTGGTCCGGGCGCTGACGGTGCGCGCCCAGGTGTCGGCGAAGAGCCCGGGCTCGGCGCTGGCCGGCCGGCTGCTGGGCCAGGAGAAGCTGCTGGAGTTCAGGTGGCGCATCGCCCTGGGCGGCAGGGAGCTCAGCCAGGCGGAGATGAACCGGCTGGCGGAGGCACGGCGGCCCTTCGTGCGGCTGCGCGACCAGTGGGTGCGGGTCGACGCCGCGCTGGTCGCCAAGCTCCGCCGGCGCCGCATCGGCGACCTGACCGGTATCCAGGGCCTGGCCGCCGCGATCACCGGGACAATCGACGGGCCCGACGGCGAGGCGGTCGACCTCGCACCGGTGAGCGGCCGGCTCGCCGACCTGCGCCAGGCGGTGGCCGGTGCCCGCGAGCGCCCGGCCGCCGTACCCGCGAAGCTGAACGCCACCCTGCGCCCGTACCAGGAGGTGGGCCTGGCGTGGATGCAGCAGCTGACGTCGGTCGGCCTGGGATGTGCGTTGTGTGACGATATGGGCTTGGGTAAGACATTGCAGGTCATCGCGCTGCACCTGTCCCGGCAGGAGCAGCCGGCCACGGCCGGACCGGCTCTGATCGTCTGCCCCGCCACCCTGCTGGGTTCGTGGGCCGGCGAGCTGGCCCGCTTCGCCCCGCACATCCCGGTCCACCGGGTCCACGGCCCCGAGAACCTCCCCGACGACCTGCCCGGCGACGCGGTCGCCCTGACCACGTACACCACGTTGCACCGCCGCCTGGAGCAGCTGACCGCCCGCCGGTGGTCCCTGGCCGTCCTGGACGAGGCCCAGCACGCCAAGAACCCGCACACCTCCATCGCCAGGGCCGTCCGGGCGATCCCGGCGGACGCGAGGGTCGCGCTGACAGGAACGCCGGTGGAGAACAAGCTCGCCGACCTGAAGTCGGTCCTGGACTTCGCCGTCCCCGGCCTGCTCGGCTCCGACACCGACTTCCGCACCCGCTACGCCCGGCCGATCGAGGCCGAGGGAGACGAGACGGCCGCATCCCGGCTCCGGGATCTGACCGGTCCGTTCATCCTTCGCCGTCTCAAGTCCGACCCGGCGATCGCTCCCGACCTGCCACCGAAGATCGAGACCAACCATCAGGTCGAGCTGACGACGGAGCAGGCCGCCCTCTACGAGGCCGTCGTCCGCGAGCACCTGGCGCTGATCGCCTCCAGCGAGGGCATCGCCCGCAAGGGCCTGGTCTTCAAGCTGCTGACGGCGCTGCGGCAGATCTGCCTGCACCCCGCCCTGTACCTCCAGGACGAGGACAATCCGGCCGGCCGCTCCTTCGCTGAGCGCTCCGGCAAGGTCGCGCTGCTCGACGAGCTCCTGGACGTGATCGTCCCCGAGGGCCAGGCCGCCCTCGTGTTCACCCAGTACGTGCGGATGGCCAAGCTGCTGTCAGGGCACCTGGAGGCCCGCGGCATCTCCCACGATCTGCTGCACGGCCAGCTGACAGCCCGCCAGCGCACCAAAATGGTCGCCCGTTTCCAGGCCGGCGACTTCCCGGTGTTCCTGCTGTCGCTGCGCGCCGCAGGGACCGGCCTGACCCTCACCCGGGCCGGACACGTCGTCCAGCTCGACCAGTGGTACAACCCCGCCGTCATGGACCAGGCCGCAGACCGAGCCCACCGGATCGGCCAGACCCAGACGGTTCAGATTCACCGGCCGATCGCCGCCGGCACGATGGAGGAGAACGTCATGGAGGTACTCTCCGACAAACGCTGGCTGGCCCACCTCGTCCTGCCCGACCAAGAGGCCGGGTTCAGCGAGCTGAACGACCAGCAGCTGGCCGACCTCGTCACCCTGCGCAGGCACCCGTGAACCTCGCCACCCCCGCCTCCTACCACCGGGCCTATCCCCCGGCCGCCGCACCCGAGGGCAAGACGGACGCCGTCACCCCGACCGGCCTGGCCTGGATCGACGCCCTTGCCGCCGACCAGAAGACCCGGAGCCGGATCGCCCGCGCACGCTCCTACGCCCGCAGCATCCGGATCACCGATCTGACCTTCGACATCTCCCGGCACCACCCGAACATCACCAACAAGGCCACCATCGTCAGCTGCTCCCTGTCCGAGGACGACGACACCTCGCACTGGTCCTACAGAAGCCTCGCGACCCGCATCTCGGTGGCCATCCCCGCCATGCCGGACACAGCCTGGCGGCTCCTGACCCACATCGCCCGCGCCGTCCCGGCGCGCTGGGCGCAGCTGGACGGCACCGGGATCACCGAGCGGCTGCTCGCCGAAGCCCGGCGCCATGACCTGCCGTTGCTGCCGACTCCGCGCGACCTGCACGTGAACTGCCACTGCGGCTCCCGCAGCGGACCGTGCAAGCACGCGGTCACCCTGGTTCTCCAGGTGGCCAGGGTGCTGGACACTGATCCCCTCGCACTGCTGCTCCTGCGCGGCCGGGCCGCCGCGGACTTCCTGGCCGGCGTCGCCGATCCCGACCACCACAGCCTCACACGAAGCTTCCGGCCCGGTGCCCCCGTCGCGCTGCCCCAGGTGTCCGCCGACGACGCCTACGCCCGCCGCCACCCCTCCGCCCGGCCGCCGCTGCCGTCCTCGCCGGCGCCCGGGGGCGCCGGCGCGAAGGTCTCCCTCACCCCGATGCCGGGCATCGACATGGACGCCCTCACCCTGCTGGCGCTGCGCACGGCCAAGCGGGCCGGCGGGATGCTCGACGGCCTTCTCGCCAAGGCCGAGCCGGTGCACAGGGCTGCGATCAGCCGCCCCCGCTCCGAGTCGGCCGGAGATCCGGCCGCCGAGCAGGCACTGCACCGCCTCTCCGCGCAGGGCACGGTCTGGCGCTGACGGCGAGCTGGTGACTCAGCGGGCAGCGGGAGCGGGGATAGAGTCGGGCAGTCAGGATCCGTTCGTCCGGGGCACCTCGGCGCCGAGGTCCAGGAGCGCGGCGGACGGTACGCCAGCCCGGTGGATGCGCCCCGCATCCCGTTCGGCCTGCACCCTGGCGTCCAGCAGGCCCGCGAAGCGCGTCTTGGTGAGCGTCCGCTGTTGGAAGGCCTCCACGAACCAGACCGCCATCGGCACGCCGAGGTACGCCTGCGGTGCTTCGCCCCGCGGCCACGTGGGGTCGAGTACAGCCCCGTCCGCCCGCACGCACCACGCATGGTGGCGCAGCCTCCCGGCCGCGAGGACGAAGCCCTCGACGTACCCGCCGCCGACACGGCGGGCCACCCGCAAGGCGTTCGCGAAGCAGTGGGCGGGCGCTCCGCGGCGGGGTGCGCCGGTGGCAGGCCAGGGCCTGGGGGTGAACAGCCGGCCCTGGGCGAGGACGATCCTGGCCGCGGCCCCGTCGTCCGGATCGGTCGTGGTGCGGGCGGCCACGATCAGGTCCAGCTCGCCGCAGGTCGGGGTGTGGAGAAGCACGGTTCCAGTCTCGGGCGGGGCGCTCCGGTCGGCGACCGTAGCGATGGACTCGACGAGGGATTGGCGGCGAGTGGAACGGGCTAGTGTCGTACGTGATGCACAGCGATCAAGGAAGCATACGGGTGGGAGTCGACGAAGGTGGGGCCCGGTGGCTCCTGCACGTGGTCTGCCGGGCTCGCGGGCGACGAGCTGTCGCAATGCCACGCGTTCCTGGACCTGCGGGACACCTCAGCCGGACCTCCGGAAACGGCCGCCGGGAACCCTTTGCTCCGGCTCTCCAAACCGCTCCTGCCAGCTCGTGCTCGGGCCACCCAGCGCACGGCCCTGCAACGACCGACAGCGGTGGGAGGCCGGGGACGGGCTACGCGCCCTCGGGTTCCACCTGCTCACCGACGTGCTTGAACCGGCTGCGGCGGCGACCCGGTCCTCGCCGGACAGGCCTGCCCAGAACTCGTCCGCCCATACCCGGTGGGCGGCCTGGCGTTCGGCCTCTTCCAGGCACGCCGACTCCGCCAGCGCCTCGTCGCCGAGCCCGGCACGGGCCGCCTCCAGATCACCATGCCAGGCAGGCAAGTCGGCCAGGTGCGCCCGGCGCTCGGCCTGCACGGCGGCCAGCGCCCGCTGCGCCTCGATCAGGCGGTCGGGGTACTCGAAGGTCTTCTGCTGCTTGCCCACGGCAGGGAATCGTACGCGTGCCCGGATCTGTTGTCCGGCCGCGCCCCGCCCTCTGATGCTTCGGACGTGCGGCCCGTGCTTTGGCCTGAGCGGGGCTCGATAGGGTCGGCAGCATGCGCGGCGGAGGAGGTTCGTTCGATGACGACGTACGACCAGCTGGTCGGGTGGGCCGGTCTGGGGAATGTCACACGAGCTGATTGGGACGCCGTGGCCAGCTGGCGCGTCCCGAGCTTCGTGAAGGCGCAGCTCGTCGATGTGGGTATCCCGCTGGCGCCGCGTCTTGTCGATCGGGTTGTGGTGCAGGGTGAGGCTGAGCCGGCTCTGCTCACGTCCCGGGGGCCGCTCTATCGTCTCACCGAGCAGGCGGACCCTGATGATCAGGCCGAGCGGTCGTTCTTCGGCATCGAGCCGGAGACCGCCGCGGTGTACTTCGTCATGCCGGACGGGGAGGCGTGGTTCGCCAACTCGCATGTCGCCGTGTGGCTCGATGTCCTTCACCGGTATGGCAGCCGCGTCTCAGCCTCACGCCTTCTCGGCGAACCGGACAGCTCTGAGGGGTCCATCTATGGAGAGGATGAAGAGCTGGCTGTTGCCGAGCTGAACCGGCTGGCAGAAGAACTCAGGACGATCGATCCGGCGGCCTTCGGCGGCTACGAGGGGTTTCTGTGGCCAGGGCTCCTGGACCGCTGGCTCTACTGACGTCGGCCGGTGGATCCGGGGGCCAGCGGGTCTGGCCGCCTGTGCCGGGAGGCCCGGCTCCCCCTGCTCAGTGCGACCAGTAGGAGTCCTCGACGTCCGGTCGCACGGGCGAGAGCGGGCGGGCGTACTCCGGAGCCCACGCGATGGCGCTGCCGCTGACGGACATGGTGAGGGTGATAGTCCCGTCCGGCTCCGAGTAGAGCGCGACCGTCACGCGGATCCCCTCCGAGGTCTCGGCGCTGAGGAATTCCGGGCGGTCGGCCGGGGTGCTGGGAGTCCAGATCGGTGTCTCCTGCTGGTAGCCGCCCAGCCTCCACGCGGCCTTGATGCGGTCCTTGAGCTCTTGCCGGTGGGATGCGCTGATCCGGGTACGGGCCGTGTACCGCCGGTCGACGGTGGACAGCTTGCTCAGCGTTCCATCCGAGCGCGGCGCGTAGCGGTCGACCGTGCAGCCCGTGTCGCTCAGCTCCAGGGCAGGGCTCAGAGTCCCCAGCGTGTCCTGGGCGGCGATCTCGCTGAGCGCCTGGAACTGCTCCGGGGTACGGCGGACGATCTCGGGCCCGGGCTTGGAGTAGTAGTCCTCAGACCCGAGGGACCACCACACACCGATCAGGAGCACGAACATCAACCCGACCGCGCCGGCGACACCCGCCACCGCGACCAGGGCCGCCTTCACCCACACCTTGCCGGACAATCCCCACCCCCCGCTGCGCTTCGTAGCATCACCGTACGCCCGGCGCCGGGGGCGACTCCTGAGCATCCCTACTCAGATCGGCGCCGCGGCCACCCCTGGGCACGCAGCCGACGAGGTCACCCTTGCTGCGACGAGTTCGCGACGTCTACGTCCGGCTGGCCACCCTGACGACACGGCCGGGGCGCCCGGTCACCACGCATGCTGGAAGGGACCGAATCCGAACTCGGCCGCCAGGGAGTCCACGTGGAACCCCGTACGAAGGTTGTTCTCCGCATATCCGGGGATCTGCCTGAGTGCGTCACGGGGCAGCCCGTTCTCCCACCACATGCGTCCGCACTTGCACCCGACCGCGGCCCTGTCGTCGGCGAAGACGACGAACCACTGTTCGTCGCGACCGCACTCGCAGGTCACGCGGCGCGCCGTGACCGGCCAGTCCTCCGCAGGCGGTGTCTTCAGGAGCGCCGGCGGCAGGGCGGAGCGCACCGTGAGGCTGTTGATCACCGCGACCTCGATGGTCTCGGCGTCGTCGAATGCATAGTCGAACGCCTTGGCCGCGGCCCGCTCCAGCGTGCTGAGGAACGGCCAGTAGGCGGCGCCGACATCGATGACGTCGTCGTGCCGGACCGTGCCGAGGGTCAAGGCCATGCGCCAGATCTGGTCCGGCAGGCTCCGCGTGACCGTTTCGCTGTGCTCGCCGTTGATCCTCCTCCAACTGGGTGCCTCCAGGACGGCTTCGGCCGCCGTGCGGGCCCGAGCGAGGAGTTTCGCGCAGTTGCGCTCCAGGTCCTCGGGGCGGACGTAGCGGCCACGGTAGTGCCGTGCCATCTCCCACAGTCCCTTGTCGAACCGCTCCGACGTGTACGGGTGCAGGGTGCCGGGCCGACGCGGAAGATCACCCGACGGCGGAGGCAAGTACCGCTGTGCTTCGAGCACCAACAGGTGCGCGCTGGGCACCAGCCACGGGTTGGGATCGACCAGCGGCCTCCTCGACATCGGCGGCGGTGACCAGATCCGCAGGCCGGTATCGCTCCCCCGGTCGTCCGGCATGTACTCCCTCTCCAGGACCTGATGGTTTCCGCGAGCGGCGGCGTGTAGGCGGTGACCGCCATGCTGGCACAGAAGTACGGTGCGCTGACGCGCGGTCCCGGGCCAGTGCGCGAAGAACCCCCGGCCGACGTCGCCCCTCCGCTGGCGGTCCAGGCCCTCACGGCTGGTCCGGTCCGTCCCGATGGCGCGGCCGCGGGCGCCAGCCGGGAGCGGCGCCGACCCGCCAGCTTCAGCTGCCGTCGGTGGGAGGCCGGCCGGTGACGTCCTGGCCATCGCTGAGCAGCGCGGTGGTACCGGTGGCGTGGGCCTGCCAGACGGAGGCGAACCAGTGGCGCTGCTCGGGCTGGAGATCGGGCAGCCACTGGTCGTAGGCACGCCAGGCGTAGGTGTCGTGCTCGGAGCTGAGCCGGACGGGCTGGTGGCTGGGGAGGGGGGTGGCTTCGAAGGCGAAGTCGATCACGGGTGGCCAGCCGTCGGCGGCCGAGCGGTAGTCGATCACGAGCGGGCGCAGGGGGCCGGTGAGGCGGATGCCGGTCTCCTCCGTGACTTCCCGGTACGCGGTGTCGAGGGGGTTCTCGCCGAGGTCGCCGAGTCCGCCGGGCAGTTGCCACCAGGCGGGGTGGCCGGGGTAGGCGCGGGCCTGGTGGAGCATGAGGATGCGGCCGGAGGTGTCGGTGATCAGGACGCTCGCGGAGACCGCGTGGGGCGGCAGGGCGGCGGCGAAGTCGTGGGGGTCGAGGGTCGGTTGGGTGGTCAAGCGGGTGGCTCCCTTCGGTCGTCTCCGGATGAGCCTATCGCGATCAACTTCCCGACAGCGCAAGGGAGTTGCGTGATCATCGGACTGTGCGAGGGACATCGCCCGTCTGGTCTAGAGTGCTGGGAGAGCCCGGGAATCCGCCCCTTCGAGAACGGATCAGCGCCTTGGACCAATCACTCGTCCCCGCCTCCCGCCGGATCGCCGTGTTCGGCGCCGGCTACATCGGCCTGGTGACCGGCGCGTGCCTGGCCGAACTCGGCCACGGAGTCGTGGTGCGCGACATCGTGCCGGCCAAGGTGGCGGCCCTCACCGCCGGCGAGGTGCCATTCCACGAACCCGGGCTCGGCGAGCTGATCGCGCGCAATCGCGGCCGGCTGGCGTTCACGCTGGAGGCGGCCACCGCGCTGGCCGGGGCGGAAGTGGCGTACGTGTGCGTCGACACTCCGCCGGGCCCGGCCGGGGACGCGGACCTGTCCCGGGTGTGGGCGGTCGTGGAGGAACTCACATCCGCGCCGGACCTGGCCGCCGTGGTCGTCAAGAGCACGGTGCCGGTCGGCACCGGCGACCGGATCCGCCAGGCCCTCGACCGGGCCGGCCTCGCGCACGTCGGCTACGCGGCGAATCCGGAGTTCACCGCCGAGGGCAAGGCGGTCTCCGACTTCATGCGCCCGGACCGGATCGTGATCGGCAGCGCCGACGAGGCGACCGGCCGACTGGTGGCGGACCTGCACCGCGGCGTCGACGGGCCGGTGGTGCGGATGGACGTCCGCTCGGCGGAACTGGCGAAGCTGACCGCGAACGCCCTGCTGATGACCCGGATCTCCTTCGCGAACGAGATCGCCACTTTGTGCGAGGGCACCGGCGCCGACGTCGAACAGGTCATGGCCGCGGTCGGCATGGACCCGCGCATCGGTCCGCACTTCCTGCGCGCCGGCCTGGGCTGGGGCGGCTCGTGCTTCCCGAAGGACGGCGTCGCGCTCAAGCAGATGGCCTCCGACACCGGGCAGCACCTCCAGCTGCTCGGCGCGGTCATCGACGTCAACAACCTCCAGGCCCGCCGCGCGCTGCAGCGTCTCAAGGAGCAGCTGGGGGGCTTCGGCGGCAAGCGGGTGGCCGTGTTGGGCATGGCGTTCAAGGCCGGGACGGACGACATGCGGCAGGCGCCCAGCACGGTGGTGGCGTCCCGGCTGCTGGCCGAGGGCGCGGAGGTGTGCTGCTGGGACCCGCTGGCGCGGGTGACCGAGGAGCAGCCGTGGTCGCACACGGTCCGCTTCGAGGACGTGCGGGAGGCGCTGGCGGGGGCGGATGCGGCGATCGTGGTCACCGAGTGGCCGGAGCTGGCCGGCCTGCCGTGGGAGGAGGTGGCCGGGGAGATGCGCGCCGCGGTGCTCTTCGACGGCCGCAACCTGCTGGACCCGGCGCGGATGCGGGCGGCGGGCTTCGCCTACCTGTCGGTCGGCCGGCCGTGACCCGGTCCTGCCCGCAGCGCGGCCCCCGGCGAGAGGTTTCGCCGGGGGCCGCGCTGCTTCGGGTGGTCGCCTACGCCCGCCCGGCCCGTTCGGCGACGGCACGCACGTGGCGGGTGAACGCGTCCACGGCGGTGCCGGGCCGGCCGTCGCGGGTGCGCAGGTGCTCGACGGCGAGCAGCGCGGCGCCGGCGGTGTCCAGGAGCTCGCGTTCGACGTCGGCGAGGGTCGCGTTCGTGCCCTTGCGGGGGTTGGCGCCGGTCGCGCCGATCAGCGCCGCCACCGCTTCCCCGGCCTCCTCGCCGACCTTGGCCACCCGGCTCCACAGCAGCGCTTCCGGGTCGCGGTCCCGGTTGGCGGGCGCGGCGTCGATCCAGGCGGAGATCTGGTGCAGCAGCTGCCCCGTGCCAGGGTGCGGGCGGGGGCCGGTCACGAGTGCCCCTGGCGGGCGGCCACGACCAGGACGTGCTCGGTGGTGCCGAGGGCGCCGGGCCGGTCTTCCAGGAGGCGCAGCAGGTGGAGGATCTCCTCGCGGCGCTGGTGGTTCTGGAGCATGGCGCCGATGCCGGGGATCAGCTTGGCGGGGCCTTCGACGGGGAGCAGGGTGCGGACGGTGAGGCCGGCGGCGGCGGCTTCGGCCGCGAGTTCGTGGGGGTCGTGGAAGTAGGCGGTGGTCCACAGCCGCGGGTCGCCGTGCGGGTTGTGGTGGCGGCCGGTGCTCAGGTGGCCGGTGACGGTCTCCAGGGCGCCGGGCAGGTCCAGCTTGCCGGCGGCGAGCATCTCCCAGGCGGTGTAGTAGCGGGAGCAGCCGGCGGCGACGGTGAGGCCGCCGGGGCGCAGGACGCGGGCGGCCTCGGTGAGGGCGCGGTGGCGGTCGTCGGGGTCGGGCAGGTGGTAGAGCGGGCCGAGCAGCAGGACCGCGTCGAAGGCGCCGTCCGGGTGGGGCAGGGTTCGGGCGTCGCCGAGGTGGGCGGCGGCCAGGGGCTGTTCGGCGGTGCGGGAGGCGTCGGTGGCCTGCTGGACGTGGAGCGGCACCGGGTCGAGGAGGGTGACCTGGTAGCCGGCCGCGGCGAGGGGCAGGGCGTAGCGGCCGGGGCCGCCGCCGATGTCCAGCACGGTGGCGGGGGCGGGCGGCAGGTGGCGGGTCAGAATGTCCATGGTGCGCAGGTACTCGATGGAGCGGCGGGGGTCGGCCAGGCGCTGCTGCTCGTGGCCGAGGTTGTAGAAGGCGAGGATGTCCGGGTCGAGGGGAGTCATGCGCTCCTCCTGGTGGTGAAGCCGGCGCGGTGGGCGTAGGCGTGCTGGAAGGCGTGGCGCAGGCTGCGGTCGCCGGTGGTCATGGCGGGGCCGTGGGTGCGGTCGGCGGCGGTGGCGACGGCGCCACCGAGGGCCGGGCTGGAGCCGATGGAGCTGACGGTCTTGAACTGCTGGACCAGGTAGAGCTCGCCGGTGTGGTTGATCGGGTGGCGGGTGGAGAGCTGGTCGGGGGTGAACAGCTGGAGGTTGTAGCTGAGGCCGTCCAGGGCCAGGCAGCGCCTGGCCAGGTCGGAGCGGTCGCGCAGCAGCAGCACCTGCCGCTCGGGCAGGTCGCGCAGGACGGTGCGGAGCTTGAGCAGCAGGGTGCGTGAGGCGGGGCTGAGCCAGCTCATCGCGGCGAGGGCGGCCTCGACGCCGGCGGGCGGGCGCAGCGGGGGCCGGCGCCAGGGCCCGGTGGGCGCCTGGTCGTCGGTGAAGGCGGCGCGCAGCAGCCGGTAGGCGGCGGCCGCGGTGCCGTGGAGCAGGCGCAGCAGGTCCCGGAACTCAGCGGTGGCGAGGTAGTCGAAGCCGGGCAGGCGGACCTTGAGGCCGACCGGCAGGTGCTGGCCGGCGTCGCGGGCCGGGTCGGGCTCCAGGAGGCGGCAGGCGGCAGGCAGCCGGTCGGCGCGGACGGCGTCGATCATCACGCGGTGGGCGAGGTAGGCGGTCGGGTCGACCAGGGAGCGGCGCAGCGCCGGGTCGGGGACGTCGGCGAGGGGGACGGGGTGGACGGTGCGGCAGGTGCGCGGGCTCCAGCAGTTGAGGTGCAGGTGCAGGCGCTTGTCCCACCACTGGCCGTTGTCGCGGTCGGTTGTCGGGTCGTAGTTCCAGCTGATGGACAGCCGGCCGCGCTCCAGACTGAAGGTGCGCACGGTGGCCGGGTCGGAGACGTGGTCGACGAAGACGGCGACCAGGTCGAGCAGGGCGGCCAGGACGGTGTCGGGCAGCTCGCCTACGCAGGTGCGCAGGATGTCGTCGCGGCCGACGAGCAGCATCAGGTCGTACAGGGTGTGGGGGAAGGCCTTGTCGATGAGGGCGATGCGCTCGGGCTCGGTGCCCACTGCCTTCTCGCCGATCAGGAACGGGCCGTAGTGGTCGCGGTAGCGGCCGTGGTTCTCTAGTTCGGCGGGCGGGGCCGCCAGGCGCGGGGCGATCAGGGCGGGGTTGACCGGCAGCAGCATGGCCCCGGGCGGGTAAAGGTCGTCCAGGGTCGCGCTCACGGCCGGCCTCCGGCGCGCAGCGCGGCCTGGGCGCCGCTCCGGGTGGGGACGGCGCCCGGTTGTCGGGTGGCGATGTCGCGTCCGGCGGCGATGCCCATCATGGCGGCCTGGACGATGCCCTGGGCGATGCCGGCGCTGTCGCCGACCACGTACACCGGCAGGCCCGGCACCCGGCAGGTGGTGTCGACGGCGGGTTTGTCCCATAGGAACTCCAGCTCGGGGCCGACGACCAAGACCTGGTCGGCGAGCGCGGTCAAGGTGGCGGGGTGGCCGGCGTGGTCGAGGATCGAGGCGAGCAGGCGGCGCACCCCGGCGGTGAGGCTGGCGTGCTCGTCGTCGGTGAAGAGAAGGTCGACGCGGCCGGTGGCGAGGTCGGCCACCGAGGGCTGGAACGGCAGGGCCGCGGCCAGTTCGGTCCAGTCGGCGGTCTCGTCGCGGCGGTCGAGGAACGCGCCGAGGCGCTGGGTGAAGGGGCGTCCGCTGGCGAGCTCGCGGTAGGCGGCGAGGAAGGAGTCGCGGGCCTGGAGGGCGTTGCCGCGCCCGGAGGACTGGCACAGCAGGCCGAAGTTCGCGGCCAGGTCGCGGCCGTCGACGGGGGCGGGGCGCTCGGTGGTCTCGTGTCCGTCCAGGGTGATGACCGGATCGCCGAAGGCCCCCTGGTAGTGGGTGAACTTGAGCCGGCCGCCGTTGGTCCCGCCGCAGAAGCAGAACGTCTTGACTTTGCGGGCCCCGGCGTCGAGCTGGGTGATCTTCAGGTCCGGGTGCTCCTCGCCGATCGGGGCGAGGAGCGAGGCGGCCATCTCGAAGCGCACGCCGAGCGAGATGTCCGGCAGCTCGGTCGGCACGCCGAGGGAGCGCAGCAGGGCGGTGGTGGAGGTGACGCCGCGGCGGCCGGTGGCGAGGACCAGGTGGTCGGCCGTGATCCGGTCGTGGATGCGCCCGGAGCGGACGGTGAGCAGCAGGCGGGTTCCGTCGGGTTCGGCGGCGGTGAGCTCGGTGGTGTGCCGCAGGGCGATGCGGCCGGCGAGGTGCTGGTGGAAGCCCTCGATGACGCGGCCGAGTGCGCTCTCGCCGAGGACGGCCACCGGGTACTCCCGGATGGCGAGCCGGTTGGCGTCGAAGGCCTGGATCGCGCGGTCGGAGAGGTCCTGGCCGAGGAGTTCGGGCGCGGCGGCCAGGGGCTCGGTGAGCCAGGTGTAGGCGGTGGCGCAGAGGTCCTGGGCGGTGGTGACGCCGAAGTGGTCGATCAGGCGGCGGCCGGAGGGCAGGAGGCTGAGCTTGGCGCCGTCGCCGTAGTGCATGCTGCCGCCGAACCCGGAGACGACGTTGCAGATCCCGGCGCAGCCGGTGCAGGAGAAGCCCTTGTCGACCGGGCAGGGGCGGCGCCGGTAGGCGCGCCCGGCTTCCAGGAGGAGGACCCGCAGGCCAGGGCGGTGCGCGGTGAGCGCCCGGGCGCAGGCGAGGCCGCCCGGGCCGGACCCGGCGATGACCACGTCCCAGTGCCCGCAGGCCTGCAGCGGGACGGGGATCTCGGTGCGCGGGCCTGCGGCCCGAGCGATGGGCGCGTTGGGGTGACGATGGTTCGTCATGTGCGGGGCCTCCATCATGGCCGTGGGATGCAGGTGGCCTTCCGGACACGGCTCGACCGTGGCGGTTCAGCAGGGAAGGCGGGAACAGCTACCGGATGCGCATGAAAGATCGCTGAGCGTCATTCCTTGCCATTCCAGGGAAGCGCTACGGCGAGCGGTGCTGCGATGTCAGACCGCCGGAAATTCCGATGAAAGACCGGGCCCGCCCGGGACTTTCCGACGCCGCGCCACTGTTGCTGCCCGTGTCGGTTTCGCTACCGTCGCATCAGCGAAGGGCAGCATGACGCTCTCAGGGGGCGGCCATGGGAAGACCGAACACGACGTTCCGCCAGCTCCGCGAGGACGAGTGGCAGATGAGCCGCACCGAGGCCGTCGAGTTCCTGGTGAAGAAGTCGATCGAGTTCGGCGAACCGGTCGACTTGGGGGTTCGCACCCTCGCCACCTGGGAGGACGGCGTCTCCCAGTGGCCGCGGGCGAAGTACCGGCGCCTGCTGTACAAGGTGACCGGCCGCCAGGCGGTCGAACTCGGATTCACGGCCCCGCCTGCCCAGGCAAGACCCAGAAGACCGGTTGACGCAGAACAGGACCAGGCAGGAGCCGCCCCCATGATCCGCCGCACCTTCGTCTTCGGCACCGGGGCGACCCTGCTCACCGCAGCCCTCCCGACCCCGGGCGCCGGTCCGGCCCTGGGCGCGGACCACCTCCAACTTCTGGTCGAGGTCGAACAGCAGCTGTACGCCCAGGACCGTGACCACGGCTCGGCCGACCTCGGTCACCAGGCCTCCGCCGCCCTCCGCACCGCCCACTCCTGGCTCGCCCACGCACGCTACGGCGATCACCTGGGCCGCCGGCTCCACACCGCCACCGGCATGCTGTCGGTCGCCGCCGGCTGGCTCGCCCTCGACGCCGGGCGCACCGCCGACGCCCGGTCCCTCTACACCGAGGCCCTGGCCCACGCCCGCCAGGCCGACGACCCGGGCCTGGAGGCGCACGCCTTCGCCTGCATGTCCCTGCTGGCCCATGCCACCGGCCGCCCACAGGAGGCCGTCAGCACCGCCCAGGTCGCGCAGCTCGCGGCCGCGGGCCTCGGTTCACCGCGCTGGCTGGCGCTGCTGGCAATGCGCGAGGCCCGCGGCTGGGCCCTGAAAGGAGACGGCGCGCTCACGGAAGACGCCATCGTGCGGGCGTACCGCCTCTACGAGAAGGGGCCGCGGGCTGCCGATCCCGACTGGCTCGCCTTCTTCGTCCCCGGAGAGCTGGCCGGGCTGGAATCGCTGTGCCGCGCCGACCTCGGTCAGCACGACCGCGCTGCGGCAGGCGCGGAGCAGAGCGTGATGCTGTTCGCCGACGGCAGCCCGCGCAACCGATCCCTCTACACCGCCGACATCGCCCTGCACCACGCCCACCGGCCCCGGCCCGACCTCGACGCCGCAACCGACGCCGCCCGACGCGCCCTCGCTCACCTCCCGGACGTCGGCTCCGAGCGGCTCGTCCGCTCATTGCACGACATCGCCGGCGCCCTACGGGCGCACCGCGCGGTGCCCTGCGTCGCGGACTACCTGGACGCCCACACCGCCTGCCTCCCCCTTCCCGTCACCCGAGGTACTTCATGAGCGCACTCGCCCTGCGGCGCCACGGCGCCGGTGACACCGCCGATCTCCTCGACGCCCTCACCGGCGTGTGGGCCGAGGCCCACACCGGCCACGACGACGTCGCGCGCGCCGGCTTCACCCCCGAGGCCCTGCGCCGCCAGATCACCGGCCACGCCCGGCACGAGGGCTTTGTCCTCGTCGCCGCCTACGCCGAGGGCCGGATCGTCGGCTTCGGCTACGGCTTCCCCTGCACCCCGCTGTACTGGTTCGGCGAACAGCTCCTCCCCTCCGTCACCCCGGAAGCCCGCCGGACCGACTCGCTGGCCGGAATCTGCGAGCTCGCGGTCCGCACCGGCTGGCAAGGGCAAGGGATCGGCTACGGCCTGCACCGCGCGCTGCTGGAGGCGCTGCGCACCCGGTGGGTGTCGCTTCTCGCGATGCCGGGCGATACACCGGCCCGCCAGCTCTACGATCGACTGGGGTACCGGTACGCCGGTCCCTACCACACCGGCCCCGACGGGCCGGTGCTCGACCTCCTCCTGCTCCGCACGCCGTTCTGACCCGCGCCGCACCGGGCCGGGTCGGCGTCGGCCGATCCCCCGGAGCGACATGACCACCGCCATCACCCGGTTCACGCCCGGCAGCACCGCCGTTCGCCGCGATGTCCACAAGGGGCGAGTCTGGTCAGCCCAGCCCAGCCCTACCGCACCGTCGCCGACGACGGAGCCGTCATCGAACTGGCCTACTGGCCCGGCCTCACCAGCCTCGCCCCCGCCACCTGGTCGGCGGCGATACGCACCGGCGACGAAGCCGTTCGCAGGTCCGGCCTGGAGGACCTCGCGGCCGGCCAGTGGCAGCTCGCGGCCTGGCAGTGGCAGGGCACCACGCTGCTCTCGCGGTTCGAGGAGGGCGAGTATTTCAGCGTTCACACCTTCCAGGACGCCGCGACCGGCGAGCCGCAGCGTTGGTACGTCAACTTCGAGCTGCCCTACGTCCGGACCCCGATCGGGCTGGACACCCTCGACCTCTTCGTCGACCTGGTCGTCGAGCCCGACTTGAGCGCTCACCGGTGGAAGGACCTCGACGAATACGACCAGGCCCGCCGTCTCGGCCTGATCAGCGACCCCCTGCACGCCGTTGTCGACGAGGCGCGCGAGCGGGCGCTCGCCCTCGTCCGGGAACGGGCCCTGCCGTTCTCCGCGGACTGGCCGGCCTGGACGCCCGACCCCGGGTGGCCGCCCCCAGAGCTCCCCCCGAACGCGGACGAATTCGAGGTCCAGGCTCCGACGCGGTAGACCGCCGCGGCGTGCCCCGGCGGACAGCTGAGGTGTATCTGCGGCCCCGGGACCGCGGCGCCAGGCCGGAGAACGCTAGTGCCGGAAGCCCCGCGCGGCATCGCGCGCTGCGTCCGGATCAAAGGGGGCGAACCAGTCCCCCGGGCTGAGGTTGACCATGCCGAGCGCCTGGTTGACCTGATTTCCGGGAGCATCGATGCCGTCCATCGAGGAGTCGAACAGCATCAGGACATCATGGTCCTGGAAAAGCAGGTCGGAGCAGGCCTCCCAGTCCAGGTCGTCCCGGTGAACAGGAAGGCCCCCTACGGCGACCGCAACCATCCTGGGGCGGTCCGTGGTGATCTCCCCTGCCCGGCTGATCGCCAGGTGCAGGGCCATCTCCTCCCCGGTGCAGCCAGGCTCCAGCTGCCGCCCTTCCGTCAGATCGGCCGCGAGGTCGTCGAACGTCCGAGCCATCTGCCGGCGCCACCCGCCGTCCTGGCCGAAGGTCAGTCTCGGCAGACTCGCGAACAGGCCCGCGCTCCTGGCGGTGAGCTGTTCGTCCCCCAACGCGGCCACCTCGGCCCAAGCCGTCCGGCTCAGGTCCTCCAGTGCCAGGCGCAGCACCGCCCTGGTGCGCGGGGTCGGCTCCCAGTCGTGGTCTTCGTCGGTCTCGTCGTCGGGGTAGTCCATGCCGTGCTGGGAGAGGTCCTGGAGCCTCTGCCGGACCTGGTCGGCGGCGTGTTCGGGCGCCGCCATGCAGGTGTCGATGATGAGCATGCCCTCGCCGTACTCGTCGGCGGCGAGGTGTTCTGCGGCCTGGTGGAGGAGCGCGGCGCCCGGAACCGCGGCGGTGCCGGCGGTGGGGAGGACGACGGCGTAGTGGTTGTCGGTGAACCGGTCGATCAGGGCGGCGACCAGCGCGGCGGCGACGATGGGGTGCTGCCAGGGGGAGGGCAGGTCCAGGTGGTCGACCACCAGCAGGCTGTTGGGCATCTCGACGGCTTGTTCGAACTCGGAGCTGAACTGGCCGTCGGGGGTGAGTGCCTGGGCGGCCACGTGGGCGAGGAAGCCGCCTTCGTCGGTCATGCGCTCGTAGAGGTTGCCGCTGCGCCAGTAGCCGCAGCGTGCGGCGCGCAGGGTTCCGATGGGTTCGCCGTCGGCGTCGATCCGGGCGGTCCAGACCTGCAGGCCGTCCCCGGACCGGTCGGTGAGGCGGTGCTGGTGCCGGAGCTCCAGCGAGAGCTGTGCGGGGTCCACCCGCGTGCCGGTCGAGGTCGCGTGCGGTGCCATCGTGCTCCCTGGTAGTGACTGCGTCCCCTGCGGGGTGGACTGCGTCAAGCCTAGGGGCATGGGGGTGGGCCGGAGTCCGGCGCACCTCCAAGCCCCTGGTCCACGGGACTGCCTCGCCCTACGGCAGTGAGGCGGCCGGATCGCGGTCCGGCCGTCGCAGGGCGTCCAGCACGCGTTGGAGCAGGGCGGTCTCCGGAGTCTGGGCCTGGACCGCCGCCCTGGCCTCCTCGAACCAGTGGCCGAGCGACGCACGCCAGTGGGCTTCCGCCTGCCTGGCGTGCGCCCGGATCTGCGCGAGCACCGTGTCCGTCTCCATCGCGAGAGCGACCAGCTGGGTCGGCGTGATCCGCAGTGGCTCCCCGCCGGCCGGGCCCAGGTCGACCTCCACGCAGCGGGCCGGGCTCCCTCCGTCCGTCAGCTCGCGGTGCGGAACGAGCCGTACGCCGATGCCGCTCACCGGGGGTTCCCTGCGGCGGGCGGGCCCGCGGGGCGGCGCCGGGGCCCGGCGGGAGGGGTGACGAGGTCGAACCGCTGAACGGATCCGGCGTGCGGGACGGAGAAAGGGGCCCGGCCGGCGACGCGGACGATCCGGCCGCCGCCGTCGCCCCAGCGCAGGTCTAGGATCCGGCAGGCCTGCCCGTCGATCAGGAGCCACTGGCTGAGCGCGAGCTGGCGGGGGCCGGCGGGCCTCGGGTTGGCCAGCATGGTGCCGTCGTCCAGCCATATCGTGGTCGGTGGCGGCTCGGGGGCCGGCGGCGCGAAGTCGTAGAGCTGGCGTCTGGGGACGGGCGGGGTCACGGCTGCTCCAGGTGCTGGGGGGCGGTGGCGGGTGCCGGCTTCGGGCAGCGGGCCCATACGGCCTTGCCGCTGGCGGTGGGGAACGAGCCCCAGCTCTCGCTGAGCCGGGAGACCAGGTGCAGCCCGAGTCCGCACTCCTTCTTCCCCGGCTCCGCGGTGTCGGGGACCGGCTCCTGGCGGCTGGTGTCGAAGACCAGCACCGCCCAGCAGCCGGGCTCGGACGTCACGACCAGGACGGCGGGGCCGGGGGCGTGGCGCTGGACGTTGGCCATCAGCTCGTCCGCGATGAGGGCGAGGTCGCTGGCCGCTTCGGTCTCGTGGTCCGCTGCGGGCAAGTCCGCGCGGCAGTGGGCGGTAACGGCCCGTCGGGCCTGGTGGACCGTCTTCGGGGTGACGGCCGTGAACGTGCAGGCGATGCCGTCCGCGGTGGCGTGGGCGGGCCCGGTGTCCGGCAGCGCGGCCGGGTGGCGAGGGGATTCTGCGGCGAGGGTGCTGGTGGTGCTCTCCACGACGAACGCTCCGTCCGTGCTGGCTGATCCGCGCCCGGGCGTGCGGGGGCGCGCTGGTTCACGTCGCGGTGAGTGATCATGCGGAGACTCGCCGCAAGCATGCTCCACTGTCCTACCCCGTTCGCAGAGCGTCAAGACGAGAAACTGCGAATTCGCATATCGTCGATTGGCGCAATCCAGTACAGGGGGCAGACTGTGACCCACCATCACCTCGGGAGGCAGCCCATGGCACCAACCCCTCCGCCGACCTTCCGCAAGCGCCGACTCGGGCAGGCCCTGCGCAGGCTGCGGGAGCAACGCGGTCTCACCCAGCAACAGGTCGCCGACGCCCTGGGCATCCAGATCGACCGGATCAGCCGCGCCGAGCTCGGACGGACAAAGATCGACATCCCGCTGCTGCGCGCCCTGCTGACCGAGTACGACGTCGCCGACCAGGGCCTGCGCCAGACCCTGGAGGACATGGCGCGCAACATCGGCAAGCGCGGCTGGTGGCACTCCTACAACAGCTTCCTGACCCTCAACTTCCAGGACTTCCTGGGGCTGGAAGGCGAAGCCGAGCGCACCCGGACCTACCAGACGCTGGTCCCCGGCCGCCTGCAGCTGGAGGACTACACCCGCTGCCTCCTGGAAGCGGGCCTCGGCATCGTCCACCCGACGCGCGAGCAGCTCGACTCACGCGTTGCCGTCCGGCTCGAACGCCAGAACCGGCTGCACGCACACCCTTACGAAGTGGTGCTCAGCGAGAGTGCCGTCCTGGACAACCACATCGGCGACCCCGAGGTCATGCGCCGCCAGAGCGCGCACCTGCGCGAGCAGGCCGATCGCAAGGAGATCGAGCTGCGGATCCTGCCCCGCAACCGCGGTCCGCACCTCGGCCTCGACGGCCCGTTCACGCTCTTCGACTTCCCCGACGGCGGCCGGCTCGTCGCGCTGGAGGCCCTGCTCAACTCCTTCTACCTGGAGGACGAGTACTCCCTGGCCACCTACGCCTCCGCGTTCGACCAGATCCGCGGCCTCGCCCTGGACATCGACGAGTCCAAGGCGTTCCTCGAACGCGCCGCACACGCGGCGTAGCAACACAGCGAGAGAGGCACTATGCCAGCAGCACCGTTCATCCCGCCGGGCGAGTGGGAGTCCTACTCCGGCGACAGCGGCCAGTGCGTCCGGTGGCGCAGCCCAGCGGGCGGGACGCCGGGACAGAGGATCGAGATCGGGGACTCCAAGGACCCGGAAGGCCCGACGCTCGTCTTCCCCGTGGAGTCCTGGCTCCGGTTCCGCTCGTGGGCCGCCGGGCTGGAGGTGTAGGAGCGGG
This sequence comes from Kitasatospora sp. NPDC002551, assembly GCF_040296005.1. NCBI lineage: Bacteria > Bacillati > Actinomycetota > Actinomycetes > Kitasatosporales > Streptomycetaceae > Kitasatospora > Kitasatospora sp. NPDC002551. The sequence goes on from NZ_JBEOWI010000046.1 coordinate 29,079, forward strand.
GTTCGGGAGGGGCCTGCAGCAAGGGTGCCCGGCGGCCGAGGCCGCCGGGCACTGCCGTGTCCCGCTACCGGCCGTCCGGCGCGAGCGGGACGATGAAGCGGCGCAGCGCGCGGGCGGCGCCCATCATCAGGGCGAAGACGGTCACGGGCGAGAGCCCGAGGACGACGGTGCGCGCGGTTCCGGAGAGCGTGGAGTCGGCGAGGGCCAGCAGCCCGAGGAGCAGCGCGACGCCGCCGAGGAGCATGGCGGCCAGGCGTGCGCCGACGGGGAACCAGGCCGGGCCCGGGATGTGCTCGACGGCGCAGGCGTGGGCGAGGTGGCCGGCGAAGTCGCCGGTGACGACGCCGCACTCGCAGACGATCTCGGTGCGCTGCTCGTCGGCGAGGACGGACGCGCCGACGTCCTCCCGATGCCGGATGCCGTGGCGTCCGTCGTCCATCTTGCGGCGGCTCACTGCGCCTCCCCGAATCCCCTGGTGCGCTGCTGGGCCCACTTTAGGGGCCGTCGTCACCCGCGTGGCCCGGTTCCGTAGTGACCCATGCTGTCAGTGCGGCCAATTAACGTGTATTCGAAGGCATTTGATGGCTAATAGGTCAAATGTTCTTAGTTTGTGCCGTGTGCCACGTCGCCGTACGGGAGGACCACCGACCATGCCCGCGCCCACCCAGACCACCCCCGCGCGCGAGCGCGACGACCACGGTCCCTACCAGGCCGCCGACGCCGCCGGCATCAGCCGCTACCTCTGGGACCTTGGACGCGGCGCCGGACTCATCCCGGCCGCCGACACCGACCGCGGCCGCTGGTCGGCGGCCGTCGTCCACCAGTTGCGGACCGAACTGCCCGAGCTGCTGCCCCGGCTCGACGCTCTGCGGCCGCTCGGCGCCCGCAGGATCGCCGAGACGCTGCGCCAGGTGACGGGCATCGCGGCCGTCGCCGCCGAGGACGTCCCGGTCCTGGCCGACCGGGGCCTGCTGCGGTGCCTGGGCACCTTCGAGGGTCACCCCACCTACGGTGCGCTGGAGGCCGAGCAGTGGACGGACGCCGCCGCCCTGGCCGCCGTCGTCGCCGAGCGCGCCGCCTGGATCGAGGCCTCGCTGTCCACCGCCGGCGCGGCGGGGGCCTGCCCCTGGGCGGAGACCGAGGGCGAGTTCACGTGGGCCGCCGAGCAGCGCGCCGTGGTGCCCGGGCGCCTCGGCCGCTGGGCCATGGCCGACGTCGAAGCCCTGGCGGCCGACTCCGACCTCGCCGAGATGGTGGAGGGCCGGCGCCTGATTCCCGGGGAACGGGCGGCGGACCTCCTCGACATCAGCTACACCCGGGACTTCCCGTACGTCCTCGCCGCGGGCTGGCTGGAGCCGGCGGGCGCGTGGGTCAAGCGGACGGGCACGGTGCGCACCGTGGAGGTCAAGCTCTACCGGACCGCGGACGTCCTCGCGCTGCGCGAGCGCGCCGGGGTGGACTGGGAGGCCGTGCGGGCCGTCCCGGCGGGCCGGACCTCCGCCTTGCGCGCCCACACCAGGAAGAAGCCCAGCCGGGCCGAGCTCGCCCGCCGCCTCGCGACCGTGGTGGCCGAGCAGCACCAGGTGCCGGTGCACCTGCTGCACGACAACGTGCAGGACACCTGGAGCATCGCCTGCTCCCCGCAGAGCGAACTGCCGCTGACCCGGCAACTGCTCCTGGACGCCGCGGACGGCAGCGCCGAGCTGGAGACCCTCGCCCGCGGGCTGCGCCTGAAGGACGCCCGGCTGAAGACGCTGCTGACGGCCCGGGAGGTGTCGGCTCCGGGCGCCGGGCTGGTGATCGACACCGAGACCACCGACCTCTACGACGCACGGGTGTGCGAGATCGCGGTGATCGACGCCCACACCGGCAAGACCCGGCTGAACCAGCTGATCAACCCGCAGGTGCCGAATCGCGCCACCCACATCCACGGCATCACCGACGCGATGGTCGCCGATTGCCCTACCTGGGAGGAGATCCTGCCGAAGCTGCGCCGGATCACCCGCGGCCGGCGGCTGCTGGCCTACAACAGCTCCTTCGACATGGGCGTGATCGGCGACCACACCCGCGCGGTCGGCCGCCGCCCGGGCCGCCTCGGGGAGAAGGCCTCCTGGTGGTGCCTGATGAACGCCCGGTCGGTGTGGGAGGTCCACCGGGACTACAAGCTCTACGGTCCCCACCGCGCCCTGGGCGACGCGCAGGCGGCACGCGACGTCCTGCTCTCGATCGCCGAGGGTAGGGGCCTGGTCACCATCACCCCGGCCGGTCCGGGCGGGCACTGAAGCGACGGTAGGGTGTGCAGGCTCCGAGAAAGCAGCGGCGGGGCCTCCCGGCTCCCGGGAGGCCCCGCCGTTTCGGCTTCAGCAGCCGCAGCCGCAGTTCGCGCACCCGCCGCAGTCCTCGCAGCGCTCGCGCTCCAGGTCACCGCAGGGCTGGAAGCGGTCACCTCCGTCCGACTGCGGGTCGGGGCAGTAGCACTCGCAGCAGCTCCTGCACACCTCGTGGGTCCGGTCCTCGCGACGGCCGTCGACCACGATGGACGAGCGACCGCCGCAATCTCGGCACCGGAGCAGTTTCAGCTCGGGCGCCGGCGGGCGGGCGGCCACCGCGGCGGCCCACTGGGTGAGCGCCGCGAAGTCGGCATCGGTGAGTCCGGTGCGCGGGTTCACCACGTGGAGGAGCACCGGTGCGCCGTGGTTGCGGGACAGTTCGCGCTGCAGGTTCTCGGGGAAGCCGGCCGCGAGCCATGCGAACGGCAGGTCGGCGCCGGTGCGTTCCAGGCAGGTGGCGGCGACCACGTCCTGACTCCGGTCGCGGATCGTGGCCTTCGGGTCCCACAGGGACCTGCCCGGGTCGTCCGGGCGGGCGAAGAAGGACCGGTCCTGCACAGGGATGAAGCCGGGAAGACGGGTCAGACCGGCCGCCGGGAGCAGCTCTTCGAGCTCCTTCGGCTGCCAGGGACCGACCATCGCGAGGTCCAGCGGCAGAGCCTCCAGGCGGGCGCCGATCTCGGGATTGAGGTGCACCCAGTGGTACTTGGGCTTGGGGTAGGCCGGGTAGTCCTTCCAGGCCTGGGGGCTGACCGGGTGGGCGGTGTAGCCGGGGAGGTTCGCGGCGGCGCCGTAGGGCGACAGGACGCCGTCGATGTCGACCAGCAGCAGGGGGCGGGGCTGGACGGTGACGGTGGTCGCGGTGGTCGGTACGGCGGACGGCTGGGTGGTCACGGTGGGCTCCGGGTGAGGGTTCAGGCAGGGAGTCAGGGACGTTCGGGCAGGTAGACGCCCCAGGCGGCGGCCAGGTCCAGCAGCAAGGTGGAGGGTAGGACGTCCTCGAACGCCCCGAGCAGGCTCAGCGGTTCGGTGTGCAGCCGCTCCAGCACAGGCAGGAGCTCGGGCTGCCGGGCGAGCTGGAACCGGCCGCCGGGCCGGTCGTGGCTGCTGCCGGGGCCGTAGTCGGCCAGCAGCGCCTCGATCCGGCTGCGGTGGGCGGCCGTGAAGGCGCACAGCCGGGCGGTGTAGGCGGTGGCGTCGTCGGCGATCGCTGCGGCCAGGGTGTCCGCGATGGTGGTGGTCAGCTCCAGGTCGAAGGGCCGGGCTCCGGCGAGTTCGGCGTACAGGGGCAGGGCGGTGTGCAGCAGTTCGCTGGCGGTGATGCCGTTCCGGGTCCAGGTGTGGGACGTCTGGTCAGCCAGGCGGGTACCGCGGCCCTGCTGCCAGTCGCGGACCTGGTCGCGGAGTTCGTCGATGCGCGGTCCCAGCTTGTCGTACAGGGCCTTGTTCGCGGCGTTCCAGCCGCGGGCGTAGTCCTCGCCGTGGACTCGGTCCATGCCGAGCATCACGTCGTTGAGGTGGTGGGCGATGTCCAGGATGTCGGCCTCGAACGCGGCGACGAGGGCCTGGGCGTCCTGGTCGTTCTGTGCCTTCAGCACAAGCCAGAACAGCAGGGCGGTTCTGCTGTACAGGCCCTCGCCCCACACGGCAGGCCAGGCAGGGGACGTGGCGGGCGGGTCGGCGGGTACCGTCATGGACTTCTCCCTGGGCGGGTGTCGGGGCAGGTCCGTCATCGCGTATCTCCTTGCTGTGTCGCGGCCGTCCAGTGGGCGGCGGTCTCCTTCCGCCAGGTCTGGTAGGAATCCATCGCTTTGAGCGCCTGCAACGGATCGGCTTCGAGGTACGGCCGGAGGGTGGACTCGCCCATCGAGCCGGCCTTGGCGAGGTCGTAGGCGAGACGCAGCGTCGAGCGCCAGCGGTAGAGGAGGATGCGGCCCGCGATCTCGATCGTGTCCTGGGCGTGCGCGTGGGGCAGAAGGTTCCGGCAGGCGTCGGCGCACCAGTTGAGGTCACCGCCGGCCAGGCCGTTCAGGACCTCCTGGTACGGCTCGGTGGTTCCGTCGATGCCGCGGCCTTCCATCCACAGGAAGGACGCCTGGAAGCCGCCGACGCGCATGGCCAGCAGGCTGGGCAGCGGAATGCGGTTGCCGTAGGCGGAGTAGTCCAGGGCGATGTGGTCGCCGCCGAGGCCGATCAGCTCGTAGCTGGTCACGGCGGCACCAGTGACGGACAGGCCGACGGTGTGGGCGACGATGGCGTGCCCGGCCTCGTGTACGGCGCTGAGCAGGCGCAGCAGTCGCGGCTCCAGGCCCAGCGCGGTGGTGGCACCCTCGACCAGCCGCCGCTTCTCGGCGGATTCGAGGGTCGGGTTCGGGCTGTCCACTGGATGTCTCCCCTGACGCAGGTGGGCGGGTGACGGTCTCCCCCCGGACCGGGATGCTTGTCCTCTGGCGGGAAGCCGGTCAGGTCGTCGGTGTACGGCGCCAGAGCAGGTAGCCGGCGTACAGCTCGGCGGAGCGCTGGTCGGCCGGGTGGAGTGCGGCGAAGGGTCCGGGGTCGTCGCAGCCGAGGAGCCAGTCCGCGGTGACGCCTAGCTCGGCGGCGAGCCGACGCAGTTCGACCGCGTCCAGGCCGCGCCGCCCGTGCTCGATGTCGCTGACGGCGGACCGGGGTACGCGCAGGACGGCGGCGATCCGGCCCTGGGAGTGGCCGGCCGCTCGGCGCGCAGAGCGGATGCGCGCGCCAAGGTCCCGGCGCTGCTCGGCGTCGTTCTCCTGCCTGGTCACCGAGCCCCCTCCGAGAGCACGGTGCGGTCGTGGGTGTGACGGTCGAGAAGCGGCAGCCGGCCCCGGCTGAACAGGGCCGGGGCCGGGAGAACCCTGTCCTGGCCGTCCCGGACGGCCCGGGCGTACGCGGCGGCCTCGTCGAAGGCCGCCGCGTAGATGCCGCGCTGCGCCCGGCGACGGCGCGAGGCCCGGCCCACGGCGGTGCGCGCGGCGGCGACGTGCTGGTCGATGATCTCGTCCAGGAGTTCACGGCCGCGCTCGATGTGCGCCGCCATGGCCTTGCTCCGCTGCTCGGCGCCCATGCCGCAGGGCGGGGTCATGTCGAGGTCGAAGGCCCGGAGCACTTCCCGGGCCATGGCCCGCCACGCCTTGGAGTCGCTGGCGTCGAGGTCGCGGTTCACTCCCCCGCTCCCCCGGCCTCGTTTTCGGTGCGCCCGGCGGTCGCGGGCGCGAGGGCGAGCGGGTTGATCGGCGCCGTGCCGGTGCTGGCCGGCAGGATGCCGAGGAACCGCAGGACGGCGATCTGCTGGGCGTCGAGCGTGCCGTCCTTCGCTGCGGCGACCTGCTTGGCCTGCCATTTTCCGGGGCGGAACTTCGGGTCGTCGCCGAGGCCGGGGCGGTTGACGGGGCCTTCGACGGTCCCGCCGGCGGCGAGGTAGGCGGCGTAGCGGCGGGCGGAGCGGTTCCAGTCCAGGTCCTGGCGCCACAGCGGGTCCAGCTCGTCCAGGCGGGCGCGCTGGTCGGCGGTGAGTGCGTCAGGGCTGAGCCGCTGGCGTCCCATCCAGGCACCCACCTTGTAGCCGTCGATGGTGCGGGTGCTCGGGATCGCCAGGTGTCCTTCCTGGCGGTGGAAGGCGAGGGCGTAGGCGAGGCCGCGTTCCCAGGCGTTGGCGTGCTTGGACCAGATCATGCCGATCGCGTCGAGCTCTGTCCTCCGGGCGGGGGCCATGGTGCCGGAGGCGTTGAGGTAGCGCTGCTGGTCGAGCCAGGTGATGAGCTCGCGGTGCTTCTCCTTGTCGGTGACGTCGAGGTGGCCGTGTTCGGTGTGGAAGGAGGCGGCGATCCTGTACAGGCGCTCCCACTCCTGGGCGCGGGGCGAGAACGCGCGCAGCTTCAGGGCGCGCAGGATCTCGTCCTCGTGGTCTCCGGCGTCGATCCGCAGCCAGCTGACCGGCGATTCCTCAAGCGCCTCGTCCGGGAGGTCGCCGTCAGCGCCGCCCGTGGCGGCCTGCGGGGTGGCTCCGGCCTTCGGCAGGGTGTGCAGGCCGCTCGTGCCGGCGCGGCGGGTGCGCAGTTCGGTGATCCGGCCGACCACCCGGGAGTCCACGGAGGCCAGGGCGCGCAGCACCTGAAGGATCGGCCTGAACGGGCTGGCGGTGATCGCATCCTCGGCCTCGGCCTGGACGGCCGCGCCGGCCTCGATGACGTCGGCGGGGTCGGAGGTGGCGAGGTCGTCCGCCTCGCTGCCGTCGGTCTCGGCGTCCGGCGTTGGCAGGTAGACGGGCACGATGATGTAGGCGATCTTGCCCTGCTTCGGCTTCTGCCGCACGGCCCGGCCGAAGGCCTGCACGATGTCGATCTCGCTCGACTTGGGGTCCGCGAAGACCACGGCGTCGACGGCCTCGATGTCGATGCCCTCGCCCAGGAGCCTCGCGTTGCAGAGGATGCCGCACTCCTCGCCGTCCTCGCCGGTGTGGGCGGAGAACCGGCTGAACGCCGCACGGCGGTCCTTGAGGCGGTCGTTGCCGGCGATGGCCGCGGTCCACAGCCGCTCGGGCCGGGCCCAGTCGGCGAGCGGGTCGCCGGCGGCCTGGCGCGCCTTGTCGACGAGCAGGTCCGCGGTCTCCAGGAGGGTGTCGGAGAACTTCCGGGCGGCGCTGATGCGGGAGTGGAAGGTGATGACGCGCCGCAGCCCGAGGTCGGCGACCGCGCGCAGCACGGCGACCTGGAGGGCGAGGCGCTGGAGGTCCTCGTTGGTCCGCTGGGAGCGCAGGTCCGCGACGGCCGGCAGCATCAGCAGGTTCGCCAGGTCCTCGTCGGTGACGACGGGCACCAGCACCCGGTAGTCCGCGACCCAGCCCTCGTCCTGGGCCTGGACGTAGGTGTAGGGGGTGATGGGCCGGCCGAAGACCCGCTGGTCGTCCATGGAGTACAGGGCGGGCGTCGCCGTGCCGACGACCAGGTCGTTCAGGTCGTCGGAGCCGGAGCGCGGGGCGGCGATGCGGGGGGTGGCGGTGAAGTAGAGGCGGCGCAGGGCCGGGACCTTGTCGTCCTCGTGGATGGCCGCCCACGGCTTGTCGACGGCGCCCGCGGTGCGGTGGGCCTCGTCGATGACGACCAGGTCCCAGGCGGGCAGGCCGAAGTCCCGGTGGGCGCGGACGAGGCGTTCCAGGGAGGCGTAGGTCGCGTAGACGGTCATCGGCTGGTCGGGCTTGTCCGAGACGATCAGCGCCTCGTTGCCGCCGCTTCCGCGGACGGAGGCGAGGAGGTCGGCGAGGCGTGCGGCGTCGGTGGTGACCTCGGCCTCGATGTGGCCGCCGGCCTCTGCGCGTTCCAGGGCCTCGTCGCGCGAGCACGCCGCGACGGCCAGGCCGCGGCGGCCGAAGCGGGTGCTCCAGGCGTTGGCCGTCTGCTCCAGCAGTTCGATGGTCGGCACGAGGACGAGGACACGGCCGTAGCGGGCGAGGCGGCGGGCGCACTCGGCCGACACGGCGGTCTTGCCGGAGCCGCAGGTCATCTCGACCGTGGCGCGGCCGCCGTTCTTGACCTCCCGGCACGCCTCGGTAGCGAGGCGCTTCTGGTAGTCCCGCAGCGGGGTGACGGTGATCCGCGGGACGCCGCGGCGGCGGGCCGGCCCCGGCAGTGCGCGGGCCGGCTCGCCCAGCTCTCGCTCGGGGGTCTGCGCGGTGGTGGAGGACGTGTCCACGGTCAGGGTTCCTCTTCCGTACGGGGTCAGCCGTTGTTCTCGTCGCCGGGGGTGTTCCCGGGGCTGGTGAAGGGGCGCTCGTCCGCGGCCTCGATGTCGACGCCCTCCCCCAGGAGCCGGACGCTGTCGACGGAATGGGTTCGGGGGTTGTCGTTGTCGTCGTCGCCCTGCGGCAGCTCGGGGTTGCCTTCGTGGTCGAGGTCGTGGTGCTTCCATGGGTCGAAGCCGCCGGGTCGGGTGGCCGGGCGGAGCTCGCCGCAGCCGGTGCCGCCGATGGTGCACAGCTGGAGGCGCTCGGGGTGGGCGAGGGAGCCGCGGGCATAGCGGTTGCGGACGGCGCTGTCCGTGACGCCGAGGCGCTGGCCCATGCGGGCCCAGGAGGGGGCGGGGGTGCAGACGTCGCGCAGGGCGAGGACGAGTTCGTCGGCCAGGGCGTCGAACTCCTTCTGGGCGTCGGAGACGTGGCCGAGCAGGGCGAGCAGGGTGTCGGCGCGCTGGTCCTCGGGGGCGGCGTACAGCCGGTGGTTGATCAGGGAGAGGTGCTCGCGGGCGTCGAGGGCTGCGCGTACGAGCTCGGCCGTGCGGCGGCCGCCGGGGTTGAGCGCCTCGTTCCAGGTCAGTGAGGCCCGCTTGGTGGTGGAGGTCAGCCGGCGGTACTCCTCCAGGGCGTCGAGGCAGTGGGTGCACAGGCCGGGGCGGGCGTCGGCGGGGTCGGCGTCGGCGGGCAGGTGACCGTCGAGGGTCTTGAGGACGGGGACCTGGCAGAACGTCTGCAGGGGGGTCAGCCCGAGGTGGAAGGCCGGGGTCTTCTGGTCCGTGGAGGGGCTGGGGACGAGGCCTTCGACGTAGGGCAGATGCGAGGGAAGCACGGCTCATACTCCTTGCCATGGATAGCAACTGGCTTGCCAATTATGGCAAGCCGACCCCCGGGGGTGCAACCCTGAGCAGCATGGGCGGCACTTAGTGTGATCATCGGTCTATCGCGGCTGCCTGGGGCGCAGCGGGAGGATCTTCGCGTCGCCCTCCGGGGCCGGGGGCGGGCAGCGGTGGCCGGCGTGCCAGACCTTGGCCTCCTCCTCGGTGGCCGTGTCCGAGCCGGAGCGCCAGCAGGTCCGGCAGGTGGTGGTGCGGGTCTCGGCGTCGAAGTCGAACTTCCTGCGCATCGGGGTGCCTCCTGGGACGGTGCAACAGAGTCAGCGGCGGCCGCGGGAAGGGCGGGGGCGCCGCGACCCTCCCGCGGATCTGAAGTCACTGGATGGTGGTGTCCCCGACGGTGCGGCACGTCCCCACCGGGTGCTCCTTCGCCGTGTCGGCGGTGAAGGGCTGCGCCGGAAGCCCACCGGTGTGGGCGCGCAGCCAACCGGCCTGCTCTGCGTCGGATCCAGGTGGCCCGGGGCGGGCGGGCGCCCGACGGCCGGCTGGTCGTCAGACGATGGGGACTTCGGTGCTCTGGTGGCCGGTGGGAGTCCAGGTGCGGATCTCCAGGTAGACGATCTCGGCGTCCTCGGTGGCTCGGCCGGTCTCCACCAGCCAGGTCTTCACGGCATGGACGACGTCGCCGTGCGAGGCCGCGACCCGTCGGGACCACTCGGTGGCCAGGAAGCCGCCGGTGGCGGAGGAGCCGTAGCTGCGCTCCTGGGTGCCGTCCGCGCGCGGGACCACGCCGCGCCGGACGCCGGGCGAGTCCTCCCGGGAGCCGGCCGGCAGGGTGAAGTAGCGGGACAGCATGCGCACGGTCAGGGCGACCCGGCCGTCCGCGGCCGCGGCGGCATGGATGACGCCGGCCAGGTGCGCCGCGCCGGACCTGATCGCCTGCCTCCCGGCCCGGCCGGCCATGCTCCCGCCCGGCTTGCCGATCACGTCCTTGCCCCGCACCCGCGCCTTCTGCCCGGTCCTCGTGCGGCGGCGCTGCACGTTCTCCCGCGCGACGGCCGACAGCGCCTCGGGGTCGCGCTCGCCCCCGCGTACCGCGCGCACGACCTGGCGCAGCGCGGCGACCATGCTGGCTCCCTTGCCCTTCGTGAAGAACTGGGAGACCAGGGAGGCGTCACGACCGAGCATCGCGGCGACCTGGCGCTTGGTGTAGCCCTGGTCGACGAGTTCCTGGGTGAGACGGGCGGCCTCGTTCGGCCGGTTCGGGTCGGCAGGGCTCACCGCTCACCTCCGGCCGCGAGTTCGGCGCGGCCCAGGCCGCGCAGCTTCAGGTACTCCTCCTGGGACTTCGGGTGCTCGATGGGGCCGGTCAGGTGTCCCTTGAGGAGGTAGTCGCCGGGCTCCCCCCGGTAGGGCCAGGGCTGGCGCTCGGTCAGGCCCATGCCGTCGGTGCCGAAGTACACGACGCTGCCAGGCTTCGCGTGCAGGGCGCCGGCGTAGCCGATGACCTCCTTGCCCTCGCGGTACTTCACGTCCAGCAGCGCCGCCCTGGCCCCGGACCACACGTAGGCGGCCCACTCGGGGTGCGCGTAGGGGTCGCGGCGGAAGCCGGCCTGCCGCTGCCAGGTGACCACCGTCTCGTCCTGGCCGAGGATCTCAACGCCGTCCGGGAGTGCCTCGCCGAGCGGGGTGGTGCCGGAGACCAGGCGGGGGCGCTGCGCGAAGCCGCCGAGGCCGAACAGCAGCACCGAGCGGACGGCGCGGCTGGCGAGGTAGGCGGCGGTGCGCTGCCGCTCGTCGGCGTGGATGCGGGAGAGGTTGGTCAGGTCGGCCCAGGCGGCCTTGAGGCGCTTGCCCCACTCGTCGAGCGGCTTGCCGTCCTCGAAGAGCAGGCCGCCGAGGATCTCGATCCGCCACGGTGCGATGTGGTTCGACAGCGCGAGGTGGACCTCTGCCCCGCCCGCCCACGTGGTGAAGGTCGTACCGGGCTCCGACGGGTAGACCCATGCGCGGTCACCGGTCACCGGGGCCGGGAGCAGGCCGACGTGGTTCCATCCCTGCGGGACGGTCACCTTGATGTTCCAGTGCGAGCAGGACATCAGCGCCTTCGCCTGCTCCTGCTCGGTCATCGCGGCGAACATGGCCGCGGTGATCCGGCGCGGCGTGCCCACCGGGCTCTTCCACAGGTGCTTGGCGTAGGCGAACGTGCGGTCGTACTCGACCAGGGCGGGCAGTTGCTCCGGCACGCGCGGGGGCAGGATCAGCTCGGTGCGGCCCTGGCCGCCGGTGACGTGCAGCAGGCTCCGCAGTTCCTCGCTGAGGACCGGATAGCCGCCGGCCCACTTGCCGGTGGTGGGGATGGTGCGCGACCACAGGTCCCGGCCGGTCTGCGACGGGGAGCCGAGGAGTACGGCGTCGTCCCAGTGGCGGCGCAGCGCCTGCCACAGCAGGGTGAACGCCTGGCGGCAGGTGACGACGTCGGCGCCGTCCGGGTCGAACCACTCCCCCACGGAGCGGATCTCGGTGGTGGCGCTGTCCGGCGCGGCGGCGGGGGCGTAGCGGCCGACGGGCTGGCGCTGGTGGACGAAGTGGCCGGCGAGCTTGTCCCGGCCGCTCCCGACGGCCGTGGTCCACCGCTCGCTCGGGGTGTTGAGCCAGGCGGCGACGGCGTCCTTGAGCGTGGAGTAGCGCTCGGCGCCGTCGTGCCAGGGGGCACCGGCGGTGATGTAGATCCGCTCGGTGCCGGGGGCGGCGTGCAGGGCAGCGTCCAGGATCTCCCCGGGGGTGCGGGCGCCGAGGTCGAGGCGCACCACGCGGTCGCGCACGGTGAGTTCGCCGGTCGCCGCGTCGAGGAAGACCGTGCTGCGGGCCTGCTGGACGAAGTTCGGCCGCTTGGAGACCAGGCCGGTGGTCACGGCTTCGAACCGGTCACCGGCCGGGCCCTCGGGGAGGGTGGGCAGCTCGCGCGGACCGGATGCCGCGGCCGAACGAACCATCGCTGCGGCCGGAGCCGCCGGAGCTGTCGGGACGACCGGCGCGGCGGCGACGGGCGCAGCCGGGGTGGGCTGTGCCTCGGTCTCGGTGGGCGCCTCGACGGCCGGGGCCGGCTGCTCGACGACGACGGCGGGGCGGGTCAGCGCCGGGGCGACCGCGGTGGCCGGCTCGGACGCCGGCGCGGCCTTCGGCGCCTGGGCGGGCACAACCTGGGCCTTGGTCTGGGCGGCACGGACGGCGGGCGGGGTCGGGTCCAGCAGCGGGGCGATCCGGACGACGTCGCCGATCGGCAGCCCGGACGCCTTCGCGACGGCGTCGGCCTTCGCGTCCTCGTGTGCCGCGAGCCCGGACACCCGGCGCGCGCGCTGGGCGGTGAGCTTGTCCAGCGCCTTCTGCGCGGTGGCGACGGCCTTCTCGGCGGCCGTGATCTCGGCGCGCAGCTCGCGCAGGCTGGCGAGTTCGGCGTTGTACGTCTTGCGATCCATCAGCGGGTCACTCCCCCTCGGTGGTGGTGTCGGTGTCGGTGTCAAGGGGGCGGGCGCGGCGGGCACGGGTGAGCCAGCCGTCCGGGCCCTGGGTGCCGTGGATGTCGGCCAGTCCCGCGAGCAGGAACGCGTACGCGCCGCGCCTGGGCGCCCGCGGCTGCGCGGCACCGGACTCCCACTTCGCGAACGTCTCCCGACGGGTGTCCAGGGCTGCGGCCACCTCGACCCGGGTCAGGCCGGCGGCCTTGCGCAGTCGCTCCCGCTCGGCCGGCTCCGGCAGGTCGCCGCCGTCGCGAGCCTTGGCCAACAGCGCATCCACCGCCTCGAAAATCTCGGACATCTCATACCTCCTACCTGAAACAGTATCACGAAAGCGCTCCAAGAACGCCTCATCCTATTCTCTCTGAACATCGCACTAATGACCTCATACTGTGCTCATCCGGCGCGGCCGTTCCGGACGGGGCTGTGCAGCGTGGCTGCATCAACGCCCTTGAGTATCAGTGGAGTTGACGGCAAGGCGCTGCGGGTGCGTTTCGGTGTACGCCGTACGCTTGCGGTCATGAGCTCCCGCCTCCCTCTGATCCTCGACCACTGGTTCCGCGAGGGACCCGATCCGGCCTCGGGCTACTGGATCTGTGCGTACCGGGGGTGCGGGCGGCACCGGTCCGATCACTTCCAGGCCGAGGGCCAGTGGCTCGACCCGGTGCACGCCTTCAGGCCGCAGCGGATCGCGCCCTCCCGCTGCCGGGCCTGCGGGTACCACCGGCGGCACAGCCGGCACGTGCCGTGGAGGTGGGACCAGTACCCGGTACCCGCCCTGGCCGGGCGCGGCGAGCAGCCCTCCGGGCGGTCGGCTGACCGGGGACCGTTCGACTCCATGGCGGTGCCGCCCGGCGCGGGCCTTCGGGATAAGGGGAGGGCTCGAAGGGGTAGTGCGGTCTAGAGTGCGGGCCTGTCAGCAGGTGGGAAGCAAGGAGAGTTCGGTGGAGCACGGCGCGGTGACACGGGGGCTGTACGTCGACAGGCGGGACGAGAACGGCATGCTGGCCCTGTCGTTCGCGGGGACGGCCGCGATGCTCGCGGGCGTGGGCGTCTTCGCCTTCGTCTGGGAGTCGCGGCTCTGGGACGACCACCGTGGCGCCGCGATCGCGGCGGAGGTCGTGGCGGGTGGCCTGGCGGCCGTGGTGACGTTCTTCCCGGCCCGGTGGGCGCTGAGGCGGTTCAGGGTGCGCTGGTGGCATGTCGCCCTCGCGGTGGCCGGCATGCTCTGGCTGGTGACGGCCGCTCCGGGGGCCGCACGCTACGTCTTCCCGGACCCGATGGAGCGTTTCGAGCGCGAACTCGGCGGTCCGGGCCGGTGCCTGAGCTCCAGCCCGTACGCCTCCGACCGCGCGTTCCCCCGGGCCGCCCAGGTCACCTACCCGGGGCCCGGCCGGATGGTGGTCACCCCGCTGGAGCGCGGCGTGCCGCCGCTGGTGCTCGACCACGCGGTCCGGGGAGGCTTGGAGCACCTGGCCGCCGCCGATGCGGGTTCGGCCGAGATCCTGCGCGTCCACGGCTGCTGACGCGCCGGCGGCCGGAGGCTGCTGCTCTGCCTCCGGCCGCCGCACGAATCCTACGGGCCCGTTCCGCGCACGCGGCGGTTCAGCCGCTCGCTGCCGCTCCGGATCGGCCGACCGGCTCGACCGGGGCGTCGAAGGACGCGCCGTCCTGCGTCCACGGTCCGGTGCGCCGGTACTGCAGCCGGGCCAGGACGGCATCGCGGTGCTCCTGCGTCAGGGGAACCTCCGGGTGGTCGCAGACCTCGTAGTCGTCGAGGACGACGGCACCGTTGCCGTCGAGGATCTCGAAGGTCAGGCTCTGCCCTTCCAGGGGGTCGGTCGGTGAGGGGTAGGCGTGGACGCTGAACACTAGGGTCTCCTTGCCCGGCCGGAGGTCTGCTGCGCCTTCGGCCGCTGGTTCGGGTTGTGCGGGTGGACGCCGGCGCCGGCCGGGGCGCCGGAGGTGGTGCGGCTAGCGGGAGGCACGGGCCGCCAGTACGGCACTCACGGCGGCGGCGGCCACGCCGATCCCCCGGTGGAGGGCCTGGTCGAGCGCGAACAGGGCGGTCCCGGGTCCCGCCTGGTCGGCTCCCTTCCCTTCGCCGCGCACCACCGTGCAGGTCTTGACGTATTCGCCCTTGCCCAGGACGGCGGCCAGTACTGGTGGTCTCCGATATTCGGTGGTGCTGAATAGGTCAGCACCAGGCGCTCGGATGCAGTGGTCGGCGAAGGTTCGTCAGCACCATGTCGTAAGGTCCACGGCATGATCACGCGTCCCACAGGGCAGGCGGATGGGCCGTACGACGCCGCCTTCCTACCGCGCCAGCAGATAGTCCTTCGGGCGCCCGAGCGACCGATCACTGATCCAGTGGCGAAGCTCGGCGGAGAGCCTGTCTGGCTCTCCGAACCAACCTGGCCCGTGGACCCGCGCACCAAGGTCCCCTTGGTGTTCATCGGTCAGTTCCCCATCCCCGGCGACGAGCTCCGTCTGGCCTACCTCTTCCTCGACGAGGAGGACCAGATCATGGGTGGGATGAACCCGGAGGCCGGAGACGGCGTGCTGCTGATTCAGCCGGGCGGCCGTATCCCCTCCTTCGCCGTCATCGGGCCGCCGGGAACGCACGGTCGGACGCTCTGGCGCTGGGGGCCTGACGAGTCGGAGATCCCTGTCGAGTGGCACGTCGACCTGCAACTGGTATCGCCAGAGGTCGACCGTTCGATTGATGAGCAGGCCGCATGGGAGCGGAGCATGCGTGGCGAGGGTCCTGACGTCGAGCTTCCTGGCGGCGAAGATCTGCACGACTACTTCGGCGGTTCCGCCTGCTACCCCAACTGCGACGCGCGGGTCGAGTCCCCCTGGCAATTCCTCTTCAAGATCAGCGACGCTGGCGAAGCTGAGGACGATCCGTACTTCCTCAACTTCGGCTACGGCTACGGATTCGCTTTCGTCAGCCCTGATCACCGCGAAGGACGCTTCTTCTGGGAATGCTCATAGTCGCCGAGCCAGCTCAGCTGCGTACTCGTTCCTGTTGGCTCCTGCCGACCAGAACTGACCGCTGGCGATGCTGATCCCCAGGAGCCGATGGAGGACGGCGGGAGGCATCTGAGCGGAGAGATCAAGCAGAGCTGCCTTCCGACCGACCCCAGGTGGAAGGCCGATCGTTCGAAGCCGGGCGCCGAGGCGGCGCGCGGTCAACGGTCGTGCCGGCCGCTGGCTCGGGAAGAGCCAGGGAGCGTCGTGCTCGTTGCCGACGGCCGGATGGTCCCGGCACTGGTCGACGAGTTGGAGAACAAGGCTGTCGAGGGGTTCGGGTAGCTCAAGGGGAAGCTGTTGGAGCTTCAGGGCGACGCCTCGCTCGCTCTGGATCACGTGCGCGGTGGTGAGCTGGCAGATCATGGGGGCCTTCTGGGCGTAGAGCAGGACCAGCAGGCCGGCGACCCGGTCCTTGAGCTCGATCGAGCCGTCGTTCAGGAGTCGTCGCGCGATGGCCCATCGCTCGTCGGCATCGAGCGGAACCTCGTGAACTAGCTTGGGGCGCTTTGGAATTGTGATTCCGATGGCGTGGTTGTTTCGGACTGCCCAAGTCACGAACGGCTGGGCTCCGTAGTTTCCCTGATCGTCTCGATCGGTTAGCCAGAGGTCGACCAGCGCCTGCTTGCAGGACGCCAGGGTCTCTCCGTGAGTCTTCAGGAAGGCCAGGAAGTCCAGCGCCTTCTGAGTCGCAGTGCGCACGAAGTCGACCTGGGTGGACCGGGCGGGTCGATTGCGGGCGCGTCGGCGGAGCCCCTTGATCAGTTCCCAGCGAACGAACGCGGCGATGAGGTGTCGATGCTCCGGGTCCTCGATGGTTGCGATCTTGCGGGTGGTCCACCTCTCCGCCTGGGCGACGTATTCGTCCCGGAGCGGTAGAACGCCGGCGGCGACCAGGACGGCCCGCAGGTAGTCGATGGCCAGGTGCCCGTCCTCTTCGACGCGCTGATCAAGGGCTTCGTGGGTCAGGTCGCAGGTTCCGTCGGCGAGGTCGTCAAGGAAGCTGGCGGCCTTGGACTCCCGCAGCCAGAGCAGGGTCCGGACATGGTCGCGGTCCATCAACGCGGCTTTGACACGTGCAAGTTCAGGGCGAAGGGCTCCATCAGGCGGCGTCAGGACCTGGTCCAGTTGTTGGTCACAGGCGCATCGGTTGCAGAGTCCTCGGTGGAACAGGCGCTCGACGGTGCCGCAGTTCCGGCAGGCCTTGTGGGACTGGGGGTCCTTGTCCCAGCAGTTCTCACACATCGGTCCGTCCGGTGTGCGGGCGACGACGACCTTGGGCCGTTGACAGTTGATGCATGGCTCCAGGACCCGCGAGCAGGGCCGGCAACGCGGCTTGCCGGTGGTCCGGATGTAACAGGGGCGGACCGTGCCGCAGTAGCCACAGGTGGTGACCGGCGGCTTGGTGCAGCTCTGACACAGCGGTCCGTCCTTGCCGGTGCGGTGGATGGCTCGGATCTCGCCACAACCGGAGCAGGCACGCTGGTAGGCCGGTTCCTTGGTCCGGCAGTTCATGCAGATCGCGGTCCCAGCGTCGTCACGGCCCGCGACGGGCCGGGACTTGCCGCACCACTTGCAGGGCTCGGCGGTGGAGCGGTTGTAGCAGGTCCCGCAGACGCGAACGCGCTTGATGGTGTGGGTCAGGCGCCTCTGACGTTGGCAGCGCGGGCACTCCAGTGGCGGGACGCCCTGGGCGCCGGCCTGGAGGAGCTTCTCGGCGAGGATCGCGGTCTTGGTCGAACGGTGCTGGCCGGTGCCGCCGAGCAGGCCCGGCTGGTTCTGGAGGTCCCAGAGGAGCCTGCGGGTGACGGCGTCGCGGTCCTTGGTGATCTCGGTGATCAGGCCCTGGAGGACGGCGCGGTCGAGCCCCAGCCCAAGGCCGCCCAGGTAGTCGAGGAGCTCGGGACCGGGATCTGGGGAACCTTCGGCTTTGTAGCAGGTGGGGCAGACCCGGCGCCCGGCCCGGTCCAGCCTCCAGTGGATTTTCGCGGTCGTCCCGCAGGCTTCGCACCGGCCGTCCCGGTGACGGCTGGATTGGCACAGTTCGCAGATCCGGCGGCCTGCCGGGTTGGTGGTCACCAGGGGCCGCTGATGGCCGCAGTCGCCGCAGAACGGCAGGACCACGTTGGCGGCGCCGATCGTCTGCAGGGCCCGGATGAACCGCTCGACGGTCGGCGGCCCCTCACCCCGGCCAGACGTCAGCAGGCCGCGGTCCGCGGCCTGGGCCAGACGAACCACCGACACCTTCGAGCTGGTCACCTCCTCGATGGCGGCCCGGACGCTGGCTGCGGCCAGGCCCGGTTCGATCGCGGCGACCAGTTCGACGAGCACGGCGTGCGGATCGGCGGCTATCCGCTCGGCCCACGCGCTCACGGCCCGGTGATCCGGGCCCGCTTGGGCCGGAACTCGCCGACGCCGATGGCCTCGGTCCCGTCAGCGGTCTTCTTGGCCCGGGCCCGTCCGGTGGAGACCGGTTCGATGAGCTCGTCCATCGAGCACCCCAGGATGTCCAGCAGTGCCATCAGAACCTTCAGGTTCAGCCGCTCGGGCGTCTCGACCACGAGGCGGTAGATCTGGCTGGCGGACAGGTCGATACCCCGTTCGGCCAGGAGCGGCCGCAGGTCGGTGGTGGAGAACATGCCCCGGGTCGCCATGACCTCGCGCAGGTGCCAGCGGTAGTCCAGCTTGGCCGTCATCGTCGTCCGCTCCTTGCCGTGCCCGTGCGGGCGGTTTCGTTGTCGAAAGCCAGGTCGATGGCCTTGCGCATCATGGTGTTCGCGAAGTCGCTACTGACCGCGGTGTAGAGAGCGGTCGTCGAGGCGTAGAGGTGGCCGACCTGGTCCTGGATGAACTTAGGGTCAACGCCGTCCTCGATGTTGTGCGTGACGTACGAATGCCGCAGGCAGTGCGGGACGAGCTCCTCCGGGAGCTTGAGCTCCTTGCGGTAGATGGCGAACCGGTCGTCGATGTCCCTGGGCTTCAGCCGGCCTCCGCGTTCGGTCAGCCAGAGCGCGGGGTGACTGTCGAAGCCGTAGCGGGGCCGGATGTTGACGACGTAGTCCTCCAGAGCCTCAACGGCCCAAGGCATGATGCTGGCGACGTTGCGCCGTCTCGGACCGGTGCCTTTGCTGCCCTTCGCCTTGCGGACGTGCATCATGCCGTACCGGCCGAACTCCGGCGCCTTCGCGTTCCGGTAGAGATCCGCGACGTTCAGTCCCGACGCCTCGGAGGCCCGCAGCCCCCAGCCGTAGATCGTCTTGAACAGCGTCGAGTCCCGGTAGGCGGTCAGAGCCCCTTTCCTACCCCGGCGGATGGCTCGCTCCACCCGCTCGTCGATGTGGTCGAAGAGCAGCTGGCACTCATCCCGGGTCATCGGGCGCCGCTCTTCGTCCCCCTCGTAGTCCGCCAGGTGCTCGCGCCGGTTGCCGTCGTGCAGGATCGGCACCGGGTGGGTACCGAAGTGCTCCTCACAGACCTGCACCCATTCGTAGACCGGGTTGAGCAGGTAGTCGACGAACAGGCCCACGGCTCCCTGGTAGGTGCGGAGGGTCGAGGTCGCCCGATTCTGCTTGCTGACCAGCTCGGCCATCCACTCGTCGAGGTCGGCGGCCCGCCAGTGCCAGGGGTACTTGTCCGTGAATGCCATGAACTGCCGCACGACACTACGGCGGCCGCCAACGGTCTTGTCCTGGAGCCCCTTCCCACCCAGTTGCTGGCGTTCCCATCCCTTCAGCATCGCCTCCAGTACCGCATCCTCCGGATGCAGCAGGCGCACTCCAGCTATCAGCTCCAGCCGGGCCGAACCCTCGATCTCGGATCTACCGTCAGCCACTTCCACCCCTCTCGCCAAGCGGAAGAATCATGCATCTAACGAGAGATCTCGATCAAATGCCCTGGTCAGAGACCTTCCAGGAGAGCGGACGGAGCCGTCGGCTTGGCGCTAGACTCTGCGCAGCTCAACGACGCGCCCCCTGTCGCCACCTTGCATCCGATGCGATTCCGCTGGGTTGCGCATCAGCGGGAGGCGCCGGTCGATGACGAGGTGGGTTCCGAGGTTGATGGCCGCTCCGGCCGCCAGCGCCGCGGGCCTGATCCGCAGCCCGAGGGCGCGGGTGACCGCGACGGTGGCCACCGTCTGCACCGCGCCGTAGCACAGGACGTGCCGGGCGGCGCTGATCCGGCCGAGGGTGGTTGCACTCATCGTCCACACGAGCGGGTCGGCGATGTCCTCGGGGCTGGCCAGCGAGCCGTCGCGCAGGACCTTCTCGTCGCCGTAGCGGCCTTTGTTCACGGCGTCCCTGGAGGCCTGCCCCCACTGGTCGGCGGTGTCGTGGACGCCTTCGAAGACGGCTCCCAGCACGGTGAAGACGACGCTGGCTCGGACGGCGGTGTCCCACTGGGTGACAGCGGGGGGAGGCTGGTGCAGCATGGCGGTGCTCCTGTTCCGGTTTCCAGCTCTGATCGGGTGTGGAGTCCCGGGCGGCCGCGACGCCTTGGCCGGACAGCGGCCGCCCCAGGGGGAAGTCGGTGCGCGGCCGGTCAGGATCCCGCGTTCTCTCGGTGCTGCTTGCCTTCGAGCGCCGCGCCGACGATGTTCGAGGTCGGGGTCCCTTCCCATTCGCCGCAGGTGCAGCGGCAGATGACAAGGCCGTCCTGCCAGTCATAGACGTCCGTCTTGTGGGCCGGCTCAACCGCGGGCTCGGTCACCTGCTGGGCGGCCGGACGCCGGGGGTGGCGCTTGATGGTGGTGTCCTTGACGGTCTGCTCCTGGCGGTGGGCCTCGCCCCAGCGCTCGGCCTCGGCGTTGTCGGTGGTGCGTTCCGGGGATGTCCAGCCGCAGTTGCAGGTGGTCCCGAGGCGTCCGTCGCGGGCGGCGACTTCGCCGACCTCGGTGCGGTGCTCGGGCAGCGGTACGTTGAGAGCGGGGTTGGCGCTGTCGTCGTCGGTGGGCTCCAGGAGGGTGCCGATGGCCCATCGCTCCCAACCGCCCGGGAATTCCCCGAGGATCTTGTCGCGGCGGGACTTCGCGGTTTTGGCCGGGACGCCCATGGCGAGGGCGAGGTCGGCGACGGTTCCCCCGGGCATGCTGGCGTGGGTCCGCACGGCGGCGTCGATGATGCCCTTGATGCGCGGCTCCAGCCGGTGTACGAGGTCGTTGATGAGACCCTGCCAGGACCCCAGGGCCGCCGGGCGCAGGCCGTGCCGGTGGCTGTAGCCGGTGCGCAGCAGGGTCAGTCCCCACAGGACGGTGTCAATCCAGTCCGCCAGCAGTCCGGCGTCGCTGACGACGGATCCGGATCGTTCCAGGCCGACGCCGACGGTGTAGGACCAGGTCTCGGTGGCGGGCGGGTTCTCGTCCGGGAGCCCGGTGGCCCAGGCCTCCCACTCGCTGACCGCGGAGTTGACCACTTTGGTCTGGCGGGCCTGGGCGGTGGAGCGGGGGGCGTCCATGGCCCGGGCCAGGTCGGCGATGCTGCCGCCGGCCATGCGGTGGGTGCGGATGGCGGCGGCGGTGATGCCGGACAGGAGGGTGGTTCGGGCGGTTTCCAGGGTGCTGATGACCTGGTGCCAGTTCTCGACGGTCACGGGCCGGGCCTGCGGCGGCTCGTTGTCGCGGCCGGCGCGCCCGTCCTTGCCGGTGCGCAGGAGGGTGAGTGCCCACAGGGCCGTTCCGAGGATCGAGGCGACTTCGTCGGCGTCGGCGCGGCCGACGGCGCGGGTCTCGGTGGGGAGCAGGTCGATCGTCATGCCGAAGCCGTGCTGTGCGGCGGTTCCGTAGTCGTAGCGCAGCGCCATGTCGCCCCCTCAGGCGTTGATGAAATCTCGTACAGTCAACTGTACGAGATTTCATCCACTTCTGCCACGGCCTCTGAACTGCAACAACGCCTCCAGACAGCGCAGTTGACGCCTCTTCAGGCGCTCACGCCGCCCTGTGCCGGTGCGGGTGCCGCCCGCCTCCGGCGGCTGCCGGAGGCTCCAGGGCAGCAGCAGGCCGTCGCCTGCGGAACGCGGCAGGAGATGGACGTGCGCGTGGAAGACGCTCTGGGTCGCGACCGCTCCGGCGCTGGAGATGATGTTGCACGGTGGCGTTGCGATCTCCGCGACCCGGCGCATCACCGCCGCGCTGATCTCGGGATCGGTCGTGACGTCCTGGACGTGGAGCAGGGGGATCACGAGGAGGTGGCCGGGCGTCACCGGGCCGAGGGGGTGCAGGGCCAGGGCATCCGGCCACCGGCGGACGATCCGGGCCGCGGAGGTGCCGGCCACGATGGCGCAGAAGACGCACCCCGGCGGCCCGGAGAGCGCGGGACCGCCGCGGGCGACGCTATGGCCGTGCTGGTCGTCCTGTCCGGCGCCCGAGCAGGATCCGTTCAGGGGCTCGGCCACCGTCAGGAACGAAGACCGTGGTCCCGGGGAGGGAGGAGCTCCTTCCCGACGTCCAGGTGGGCGACGTCGAAGGTGATCTCGTGCCGGGTCCACAGGCGGTGCGCGATCTCCTCCGCCATCGCCACCGATCGGTGGCGGCCCCCGACGCAGCCGACGGCGAGCCGGACCTGGCGGCACTTGCGGTTGGCGACGTCGTTGAGCAGATCGACGGCGAGCGACACGGTGCGGTCGATGGTGCCCACGGCGCCGGGGGTGTTCAGCACCTGCTCCAGCACCAGGTCGTCCAGGCCGGTCAGGTGGCGCATCCGGGGGTCGTGGTGCGGGTTGTAGTACTGGACGGTGGCGTCGAGGGTCGCATCGGCCCGCGGGACGTGCCGGCACTCGGCGGGAACGCAGCGGTCCAGGCGGTCTCCGGACAGCGGGCGGTGGCCGTAGCCGAAGCTCACGACAGTGCCGCGCACCACGGTCCAGTCCTTCCCGTAGCGGGCCTCGGTGCCCTCCGGGTTCAGGAGGAGGCGGTCACGCTCGGCGAGAACGGGCATGTTTGTACACAGCCTTTCGGGTATCGGGGGTCGCTGCGACCGCCGGGATCCGGCGGGATCGGGTGGGAACGCACTCATTTCACCGCACCTGGGGACCACCGGGAAGGGCCAACCCGGTGTTGCCCGTTTCCTCTTCAGCGAGGGGTCTTCTCCCTGGGGGAGATCGGCAGTTGGCTTCCAGGCGCCAGTGGTGGCGGGCCGGGCGGCCGGTGGGAGACGGGCCGCTCCGGTTGTGGTTCACGGCCGCCGCGGCCGAGCGGCTGACGGCGCTGGGCGCCAAGGCCGAGGAGGCCTTCACGGCCTCCCCCGATGGGCAGCGGCTTGCCGCCTGGCGCCGGGCCCAGGAGGAGCTGCAGGCGGCGGAGGCCGCCGCGACAGCGATCCTGCGGACTCACGAAGGAAGGGCCCGGGCCGGGGAGCGGGCAGGCCTGAAGGAGACGGCCAACGCGATTGCCGCTGCTGACGACGCGCAGCGGGAGCGCGCCGAGAACAGCGGTGAGCTGGGCCTCTACTACCGCGAGCAGCAGCCGGCCAACGAGGCGCGGCTCGCGCAGGCCCTCGCGCGGCTGGGCACCTTCGACGCACAGCACCCGCGAATCGTCGCGGCCCTGGCTATCTTGGGCGCCCACCTGCCGTGAGGCACATCAGCGGTGGCGCTCACGGCCTGAGCCGTCCGGTTTGCCAGGGTGATTCGTTGGCAGGGTGGGCCGTGGTGGTTGCGGCCGGACGGAGGGAGTTGGCGATGGGGTTGGAGCGGCGGACGGTGTTGTTCGGCGAGCCGGTGGCGGCGACAGGCGATGCGGAGCGGGACGCGCTGGCGACGGCGGTGAAGGCGATCGAGGCCCGGGAAGGGGAGCGCCGGGGCTGGGACCAGCCCGCGCGGTTGTTCGCGCTGCACCTGGCGCACATCGACTCCGGGGCGATCGAGCTGCGGGTGATCCCGCCGCGCCTGTGGACCGGCGGTCACCGCAACCCGGCGGACGGCCTGAGCGCCTGGGCGATGCGCTTCCCGGAGCCGGCGGCGGTCGAGCCGCTGGCCTTCGCCGACTCGCCGGACGGGTTCGCCGGGGTGGCGATGATGTACGAGGGGTGGGCCGCTCCGGATGGCACCGAACTGTCGGCCCAGGATCGGGCTCGCCGCGCGCTCGGTGAGCGGACCTTCAAGGAGCGGGCCGACCGGGTCGAGGTGCGGATGGTGACGGCGGTGGACATCAACGGGCACTCCTACCTGTTGCGCCGCTTGCGGGGCCGGGACGCAGAGCTTGCCACCACGGCGGCCGGTGCCGAGAGCGATGTCCACGACATGGCCGAGCTCCGGGGCCGGCTGCCGCACGCCCTGGGCCGTCTCGCGCACGCCGTACGGATCGGCGCTCTCACCCTGGTCTGAACAGGGCTGCTCAGCGGTCCTGCCTTCTGTGCACAAACGTTTCGGTCGAAACGTTTGCGTACAGACGTGCCTCATGTGTCTACATGACGATCCCAGCTTCAAGCCGTAGAACTACCGCCCCCGCCCCAGATAACGGGAGACTCGGAGAAGGAGGCGCGCACGCGCCGGTTCCTGGAGGCCGACTGACCGACCTCCGTGCAGCCGGTCCGGGACGTACGAAAGCCCGCCGACCGTCCGGGCAGGGCCGGCGCTCGACGGGCTGACGCGGTGGAACCCCGCTACGGGCCTGTCAGGCGGGCGCTGCGGCGCGCAGCGCCTCCACGTCGTGGATGACGATCGTGCCGTAGCTGGTGGTCAGGGCCCCCTGCTTGCGCAGCTGGCGCAGCGTTCGGACGATCGCCTCGCGGGAGGCCCCCACCCACTGGGCCAGTTCCAGCTGGCCGAGCTGGAGGCTCACGGCGCCCGTCGCCTCGTCGGTGACGCCAACACGGGGCATCAGGGCCAGCAGACGGGCCGCTGCCCGCTCGGTGACGGTGCACGAGAGCTGCTCGACGTAGGCCTGGTCCGCGTCCCTCCGCTGCTTCGAGACCATCTGGTAGACGGCCAGGGCCGCCGCCGAGTCCGCGTTGACCAGGGCGCGGAAGTCGGCGCCGGGGACGGCCAGGGCGGTCCCCTCGGTCAGTGCGACCACCGAACTGCTCCGGGGGCCGCCCGCGATGGCCTCGTGATGGCCGACGATCTCGGGCGGCTCCCGCAGGGCGACGACGATCTCCGTGTCCTCGCTGTCGCCGTGCCGCAGCACCTTGACGGCTCCGGTGCGCAGGGCCAGCACGTCGTCGGTGAGGCCGCCCTGGTGGATGAGCGTCTCGCCGGCGGTGAAGCGCACGAGAGAGCCCTTCGCGGTGAACAGGGCGCCCAGGACGGGGTCCAGCCCGGGAGTGCCGGTGTCGGTCACGGGTTCTCCTCGACGTCGGGTGAGCGCTCGCCCATCACGTTAGGGCAATCCGGTCGCGGTCGGAGGTCGGACCGGCACGCCGCCGGGTGCCCGCGGCGGTTGGCCGCGGGCACCCGGCGGGCGCCGTTCAGGGCCGGTTCCACGGATCGTCGGCGGCGACCGTGTCGTCCTCGATCTCCAGGTAGCCGAGGCAGGGGTGGGACCAGCCGTTGCCGTCGCCGGCGAATCCGGTGCCCCCGCAGGCGGGGCAGTCATGCGGGTGGGGCGGGGCCGGGTTGCCGCGGTCGCAGGTGTCCGGCTCCTGGTGGACCGCGACGCCGTCCTCGTGGATGTAGGCCATCACGAACCCCTCCCCGGCGCAGCCTCCCTCGCAGTTCCAGGGGTGGGGTCCTTCGGTCTGCCAGGTGCGGTAGGTGATCCGCAGCCAGGCGCGGGCGGTCTCCCGCTCGGCCGCGCCGATGCCGTCCAGGTGGCGCAGTTCGTTGACGGCCTGGGCGCACTGGGCGGCGCTGTGGATGTCGCGCTGGGACTGGAGAGCGACGATGTCCAGGGCCACCGCGTGCAGCAGCAGGTGGGTGCGGTGGTGCTGGCGGGTCAGGGCCGGGTCGGCGCCGGGGGCGCGGCGGGCGTCCTGCCACAGGTGGTACTCGGTGGCGGCCTGGACCATGAGCCGGCCCACCGACGGCAGGTCGGGGTAGGCGTCGCGGACGGCGGCGCAGGCGAGCGCCTCGGTGACGGGGTCGCTCTCCGGGTGGTAGCGGACCACGTCGGGCTCGGCGCCCGGGGCGCCGGTGACGACGAAGCCGATGGGCTGGCGGGCGGCGGCGAGGGCGCGCACCGAGTAGGCGGTCTGGCGGTCGCCGGTGTCGGGGGTGAGCGGGTTGGTGGCGAAGAGGGTCACGGGGGCTCCTGGGCGGTCGGATCGGTTGGGGAAGGTGTGCGGCCTCGTCGCGGGAAGCGGGCGGTCGGCTCCTCGGGCCGGAGGGGTGGCCGGCCCGAGGGCGGTGCTGGAGTTCACAGGGCCCGTAGGCGGCGGGGGCGTGCCGGCGGCGGGTTGCCCGGGTCGGGCCAGTCGTCGGCCGACAGGCCGTAGACCGGGGGCTTCCAGGTGGCCGGGGCGTGGCGCCGGTAGACGCCCTCCCACGGGGCCCGGAAGTAGGCGGGCAGCAGGCCGCCGGTGTTGGGAATCGGCGGGGGTGCGGAGGCGTTCTGTTCGCGCAGCTGCTCGGTGACGCGCTCGGCGTGGTCGGCGTGCCGCTTGCAGTACCAGTGCGCGATCGTCCAGCCGGTGCGCGGGTCCAGCTCCAGCACCCGGTGGTGGGAGTCGGCGCCGCAGATCCCGCGCTCGTTGCGGAAGTCGACCGGCGGCACGTAGCCCGCAGGGACGTGCAGGACCGGCGCGGGCGGGCGCCGCAGCAACACCACCGCCTCGTCGACCACCGGAGCGGCGGTTCGCCGCCGGTACTCGTACGGGCGGATGCGCGGGGCCTCGCAGCCCGGGGCCTGGCTCGGGCCCCAGTCGCCGGCCTCGCGGGGCGGCTCGTAGCGGGGCGCGTCGTCGGCGACCAGGCGGTCGTAGCGGGGCTGTCCGACCGCGTCCCGGCCCAGCACCTGGGCGGCCCGGTTGAGCACCCGGCCCTCCTCGACGCCGGGGGCGACGAAAAGGGCGTAGGCCACGGCGAGCAGCAGTTCCTTCGCCGACGGGGCGGCCCGGCGGTCGCGGTAGATACGGTGGGAGACCTCGGCGTACTTCTGCGCCCGGTCCAGGCGCGGCGGCCCGTCCGCCGCGCTCACGCCCGGGCTTCCGCCTGGCGGGCCGTCACCGGGCCGTCGTGCGGGTGCGGGGCCTTCGGGCGCGCTGCGGCCCGTCGGTGCGGAGGGCTCGGTCACAGCTCCCTCCCGTCGCAGTCGGCGTAGCCGTCGGTCGTGCGGTGCGGCTCGAAGCACCCGGCGTGCGGGTCCTCCTCCTCGTCGCCGTCCTCGTCCGCGCGGTCCTGCGTGGCCCATTCGGCGGTCGCCTCGATGTCGACCTCACCGGTTCCGTGGTAGACGAACACGGCGCCGTCGGGGCCGGTCTCGGTGTACGGCGGCAGGTCGGCGTCGTCGTCCTCGTCGCCGGTGCCGTACGTACGGCGGCCGCACGACAGGCACACCCACAGCTGCTCCCTCTCGACGGACAGCGGGGAGGTGGGGGCCGAGCAGTCCGGGCACGCGGGCGGGGGCAGGACGCCGGCCGCGGCTTCGGCGGTGTCCGGTGTGCTGGGCGCCGTCATCCCTGCTCCTCGATCAGCCGCGCGACGGCGGCGGCCAGCACGCCGTTCTCGGCGGCTTCGTCCGCCTCCTCCAGGCGCTGCAGGACATCCACGAGGGTCACCGCCGGGTCGGCCGCGGAGATCTCCCGGAGCGGGCGGTGCAGCGCCTCGTAGCCGGTGGCGAGGCCCGTGTGGTAGCGGCACAGCCCCGCAGCCTCGTCGCAGGCCGCGCACTCCTCCCAGTCCTGGGAGTGCGGCGCGACCTCGATCGGCACGCGGCTGACGGGCTGCAGGTCCAGCGCGGCGTGCGGGCGGGCGACGCCGAGTTCGCGCTGGGCCCAGGTGTCGGGCAGCTCGCGCAGTTGCAGGGCGAGGGCGGCGGCGACGGCGGGCCGGTGCTCGACCAGGTTCCGCCACAGCTCGTTCGCGCTGGTCAGCGGGTCGGGTGATGACGTCATCACGGTCCTTCCGGACGGGTTGGGCGTAGGGATCGGATCCCGCGCCCGGCAGCAGGGTGTGCTCGGGCCCGGGCCGGCCGGGCCGTCAGGCGGCCCGGGCCGGGCGGATCTGGGCAATGTAGGCCAGGCAGCGCCCGCACGTCGCCGGTTCACCGGCCGGTTCGTCGGCCAGCGGGAGCGGCCTGGCGCGGCCGGGGGTCTCGCACAGGGCGCGGCCGGCAAGGTGGCGCCGGCTCCGCCCCGAGACGGCCTCGCTGACCGGCACGACGTGCCGAAGGCGTTCGCGGGCACCGCCGCGCACCCGGGCGTGCAGGTTCTCCCGCACGGTGACCTTCACCAGGCAGCCGCGCACCGCCGCAGCCCACGCTTCGGCTTCGGTCCGGTGCCGCTCGGCGGTGTGCTGCTCCCGCAGGACGCGCATCGCCTCCGCCGCCCGGGTCCGCTCCTCGGCGGCGGCGCGTTCGGCGAGCTGGCTGCGGGTGACCGGCGGCTCGGGTTCGGTCTGCATGGCGATGTGGAGCAGGTACAGGGTCGGCCAGTGGCCGATGGAGAACTCCCTGCTGCCGGTGATGGCCGCGGCCCAGTCGCGGTTGTGGAAGTGCCGCGGGGCGTGGACGAACGCCGGGTTGACGAACGGGCCGGCCTCGCGGCGTGCGCGGTCGCGGAGCTCGGTGATCTCCTCGTCGGTCAGCAGGGTCGGCCGGTCGGGGTCCACCGGGGCGGTCATGCATGGCGGGCCGGGCACCTGGTAGACGGCCGGGCTGCTCATGATGGGGGCGGCCCGGCCGGGCTGGAGTCGGGTGGTGGTCGGGATGGTCCCGGAGGTACGCAACGGGGCTCCTGCATGGGTCGGGTCGGTCATGGTGTGGCGACGGTGCTACTCAAGAGCCGCCGAAGATCTTCATCAGGTGGTGCCGCCGACGAGTTGACCGTCGATCGCGGCCAATCGCAGCCGTGCTCGTTGCGGGACCGGCTGGCGCCCCGGCACCGGCCAGTCGTCGGCGCGCATGCCGTAGACGGGCGGCTTCCACCGGTCCCCGAGGACGTGCCGGTAGACGGTCTCCCATTCGGAGTCGAAGTAGCAGGGCATGAGCCCGCCCTGGTTCGGAATGGGCTCGGGGGCACGCTTGTTCGGCTCGGCGAGCTGGCGGCGGACACGTTCAAGTTCGCCGCGGTGACGGGTGCAGTACCAGCGGACCTTGTGCCAGCCGGTCTCCGGGAGCTTCTCGATGACGTAGTCGCTGGCGTCGTTGCCGCACACGCCGAGCCGGTTACGGAAGTCCTCGTCGAGCCCGGGGTCCCGCTTGCCGGCCGAGCTGGCCGGACTGGGGGACCCGTCCGAGAAGGGGCCCTCCTCGGCCGTGTCGAGATCGATCGTCAGGCCGAGCTGGGCCGGGTGCGCGGAGGCCTGCTTGTCCCGGTAGGGGCGCAGCCTGGGGGCAGAGCACAACCGGTAGAGGTCGCCGTCGTGGCGGTGGCTGTAGAGAACGGGGGACATGTAGCGGGGGGCGTCGTTGGAGATGAGCTCGGCGATGCGCCAGCGGCCGGTCCTGGACTTGCCGAGGGCGTCCTGGGCGATGGCCCAGACACCGCGCTCGCCGTCGCGCGGCGTGGTGAGGGCATAGGCCAGGGCCAGGAGGAGCTCTTTCGACTCGTGGCCGGCGCGGTCGTCCTGGTAGATGCGGCGGACGAGGACACCGAGTTCGGCGTCCCGTCCACCTCCGTCTCCGTCCTTGCGCTTGCGCTTGGGGCCGGGCGGGAGCTCGTGGGTGTGGGCGAGGTGGACGGCGGCTCCCATGGTTCAGGCCTCCAGGACGTTGGGCTTGGCGCTGCGGTCCACGAGGTCCTCCAGGGGGGCCGTGCCGTTCGCGACCTCCAGCAGCCAGTCCCCATGGCACACCGCGCCAACGCGGCACCAGCACATCAGGGTGCGGCCGGCCAGCCGTTCGCGGATGGTCTGTAGGAACTCGATGTCGTGGGTGCGGGAGTTGCGGAAGCTCGCGACGGCCTGCTCGGCGGTGAGCGGGCCGTGCGGGCGGCGGTCAATCCAGCCTCCGGGCAGGACGGTCCAGCCGCGGCTCTCGCCGGTACGCCAGGGGTTGCCCCAGACGCTGCCGCGGCCGACATAGACGGCGCCGTCGGGGGCGCGCCAGCCCTTGGTGCGCAGGCGCTGGATGCGGGCCGGGGCGGGCGCGGGTGCGGCCGGGAGGGCCTGGGAGTGGTCGGTGCCGGGGGCGGGCGGGTCGGTGACGAGGATGTTCAACAGGTCTCCCGGGTGGTCGGCTCGGGCGAGGGGCCGGTGCGGCCCGGGGCGGGCCGCACCGGCAAGGGGGGTGTCAGAAGCAGAGGTTCGGGCAGTCGGTCGCGTAGGGCAGGGAGCCGCGCGCGGCGTCGCGCAGGTCCTTCGCCGAGTAGGCGGACATCCACGCCGGTTCCCCGCAGTTTGGGCAGGTGACCCGCGTCTGGTGGCGGATCTCGTCGGGGTCGTCCTCGTCGGTCCACCGGACCGTCAGCTCCTGGCCGCCGGCGGCGAAGGCGCCGGTGCGGTAGCCGCCCTCGTCCTCACCGTCGTGACAGGTGAACAGCAGGGCCAGGTCGCGGCCGAAGACCCGCTCGATGTGGCGCTGCGGGTTCGCGTCCTCCCGTGCGGCGCTGCGCTCCAGGACGACGTCCAGGATCGGCAGATCGCGGGCGTGGTGCACGGCGGCGAAGCCCTCGGCCACGAGCCCGGGCAGGGACTGGGTGAGCTCCTCGTGCTGGGCGGTGATGATGTCCGCCGGCACGCGGCGCTCGCGCGCGGCGTTGCGGGCGAGGGCGGATTCGAGGTCGGCGTCGACGACCAGGGCGACAACGGGCATGCCGTGGCTGCGGCCGGCGGCGATGAGGTCCCGGCGTACCCACGCCTCGGCGTTGACGGCGTCGACCACGGTGGGCGCGCCGTCGCGGCGCTGGGTCCCGAGCCGGTGGTCGAGCTGCTGGTGGAGCATGGCCCATGCCGCGCGGGAGGCGCCCTGATCGCCGGGGTTGCCGGTCAGGACGTCCCGGAGGTGGTCGGCGTTGAGCACGGCGGCCGCCGGGAAGAGCATCCGCGCGAGGGTGCTCTTCCCGGCGCCGGAGATGCCGAGCAGGACGAGGAGGCAGTCCTGCGGCAGCCCGAGGGCGGCGAGGGTGCGGCGGGTCTTGTCGGCGCTCACCGGCCGGCCTCCGTCGTCCCCCGCAGCGGGAAGGCGGTGCCTTCGAGCGGGGCGGCGGCGGCCGCCACGGCGAGGCCCTGGAGGAAGAGGGTGCGGGAGATGCCCGGCTCGATGCCGCGGATCAGTCCGGCCTGGAAGTCGCCCAGAGTGGCCGTCAGGGCCATGGCCTCGCGGGCGGTCCGGTTGTAGGCGTCCAGCCGGTCGGCGGGCGCCGCGGACGGCTCCGTGGTCTCCTGCGGCTGGTGGCGCAGGGACCGCAGGGCCTGGAGGACCTGGTCGAGGTCGAGGCCGGTGCCGGGCTCGGCCAGCAGGCGCAGCGTCTGCTCGACGGTGTCGAGCACGGCGTCCTCGACGTCGTCGGTGAGCTCCTCCAGGACGTCGTCGTTCAGGTGGGCGCTCGCGCCGTAGTTGACGAGGGTGGTGCGGGGGTCGTCGCGGTGCTGGTGGTGCATCCGTGGGGCCTTTCCGGTGGGAGGGGCGAGGCGGGCCAGCAGCGGCCACAGCCGGTCGTTGCGGCCCCATTCGGGGTCGACGAGGGTGATCTGTCGGGCGCGGGCGGCCTCGCGCAGGGCGTCGGGGTGGCGGCCGGGCAGGAGGTAGTGCAGGCCGGACCGGTCCCGCCGGGGTCCAAACTCGGCCTCGGGTTCCCCATTGCAGAGCGAGACGGTGCTGCCGCCGAAGCCGTAGCGGGGCGAGAAGGCCGGGAAGCCGTAGTCGGTGACGGTCAGTCCGGCGCTGCGGGCCGCGGCGGTCAGGCGCCGCCGCAGGACGGCGTCGGTGACGAGGACGGTGACGGCCGCGCGGCGGACACGGGTCTGGCCGTCGGGGCCGACGGCGGGTGCGGCGCCGAACTGGGCGGCGACGGTCAGGAGGCCGGCGCGGTTCGCGGCGGCCAGGACGTCACGGGGGCCCGGGGACGCGCCGAAGGGCACGTACGGCAGCGGGTCGGTGGCCTGGCTCCCGGTGGGCCCGTCCAGCTGGTCGGCCAGGGCGAGGGCCGCGTCGGCGAGGGACGTGCCCTGGCTCTGCCCGGACGGGGCCTCGGAGGATGCGGTGGGTGCGGTAGCGGGCTCGGGTTCGTGGATCGCCATCGAGGGGGTCCTCTCGGTGTGCGGGGTGTCTGAGCTCCGGAGCGCCGGCCGGAGGCCGTGGGTCCGGAGCCGGGGCCGTGCCGTCCGCTCGGGGACCGGCCGCGGTGGCCGGTCCCCGAGCGGACGGTGTCCCGCTACTGGGCGAGGTGGTCCAGGGCGGCCTGCAGCAGAGGCCGGTGCGCGGCGTAGAGGGTGCGTCCGTCGGCGGCGAGCGCGGCGTCGAGCTGGTCGAGGGAGGCGAACGGCCACCAGAGCGCGTCGCGCGCGTCGTCGGCCCCGACGGCGGGCACCGTGGCGGTCAGCTGGATGAGCCCATAGGCGGACGCGACCCAGGCCTGGTCGGTGTTGCGCCAGTCGTCGACGACCTGGCGGCCCAGGATGATCGGCTGGTGGCCCCTCAGGTCCACGCCGGTCTCCTCCAGCAGCTCGCGAAGCAGGGCGTTCTCAACGGTCTTGTCCGGGTCGTCCCCGGCAGTCCTGTCCGCGTCCTCGATCATGCCGCCGGGCGTCGCGGCGACGCCGATGTCGTCCCGGGTGATCAGCAGGACCTGCCGGGCCGGACCGTTCCCCGCGACCACGATCGCGTCGGCCGCCGCGTTCTCGGCCCACTTGCCGAGGCGTCGGCCGGTCGTGCCGGTGCGGCCGGCGGGGTTGAGCGGCCAGCCGCTGTCGTCCAGCTCGAACCGCACCATCGCGGCGGCCTGGCGCGCGGGCCAGTCGGTCACGGCGTCCGGGGTCGGCGCGGCTTCGGCCCAGTCGGGGACCTTCGTCTCCAGGGCCTGCGGCTGCAGCTCCGGCGGCGTGACGTCGGTGGGCTTGTAGGGGTCCATGCAGGATTCCTCCTGGTCGTGTGGTTCCTGAGGGAGCCCCGGGGCACGGTGCCCCGGGGCGGGGCCGGCTGGGGGTCAGGGCTCCTGGGGGGCGGTCCTGGAGGCGTTGTACTGGGCGATCCACGCGCTCGGGTCGAGGCTGAGGGCCGCGGCGGTCTCGAAGGCGGCCTCGATGAACAGGCCGCTGTCGAGCTCGTCGCTGCTGGCGGCCGCGAGCTCGTGCGCGCGTCGGGGGTCGATCTGCTCCAGTGCCCGCAGGGCCCGTACGGCCATGTGGGAGGAGCCGGCCGCCGCGAGGACCGCGTCCGCCAGCGCATCGTCACCGGCGTAGCGGGCGTCCTTGATCGCCTCGTTGGCGACCACCATCCGACGGAGCATCTCCCGGCGGATGGTGGAGAACTCGTCGTCGCCGTTGGGCAGCGGCAGCTCCTCCACGGGGCGGCCGTCGGCCGCCGCGGAGGCCTGGGCGAGGGGCGCCTGCCACTCCCGCTTCACCGGCGCCTGCACGCCGACGAAGTTCTCCCCCAGCACGAGGAGGCTGCTGTCGTGCTCGGACACGCCGAGCCACACGTAGTCGCCGATGCCCTTCCAGCGGCGCAGGATCGCGGTGTCGAGGGCGATCGGCGCGGGCGCGGGGCCGGTGGAGGGCTCCACGCGGGCGGCGATGAACGGCCGCCAGCCGCCGCGCAGGGGGAACTTGGCCGCGCTGACCGGCACGTGCAGGCTGCTGGTGAGGGTGGAGGCGTCCAGGCGGTCGGGGGCGACGATCAGGCGCACGTCCTCGTCGTAGCCGCGGGTGCGGGCCCAGGCGGCGAGGCTGTCCGCGTCGTCGCCCTGGAGGGTGGTGCTCCACGGCTCGCCCACCTTGCTCTTCTCCTCGCTGTCCGGGGTGCGGAGCGTGGCGCTGGCGACAGCCAGGGTGTAGCGGGAGGTGGTGACGGCGTGCAGGCGGACCGGGTCGGCGTCGAGCAGCGTGACCGAACCGTCGTGCCAGGTGTCGGGCTTGGAGCGGTGGGGGGCGGTCTGGTCGAGGATCCGGGCCAGCTCGGCGGCCCGCACGGTGGTGGTGGTGATGGTCATGGCGTCCTTCGGCGGTGTGTGGGCGGGGGTGGCCTGCCGGTCGGCGTGGCCGCTGAGGTGCGAGGGGTGTGGGGTGGTGCGGGGTCCGCTCGTTCGCCGGGCCGCGGGCTGGCTGGTCGGCGTGGCCGGGGCGGGGAGGGCGGTGGCTGGACCGGCGGTGCGGTCGACGGCCGTTGCGCGGGGCACCGTGAGGGGGTTCGCTGCCGGAGGCCTGGTCGGGGTGGCGGTGTGATGCCCGCCGGGGCGGGCACCACACGGGGTTCGGCGGCGGGTCAGCCGGCGATGTCGCCGCTCTGCGAGCCGGTCCAGCGCTTCACGTTCCGGCGCAGGTGCTCGCGGCTCACATTCATGACTTCGGCGACCTTGACCTGGGAGCTGGCGTCGATCTCGGCCTGCACCGCGAGCCAGTACTTCTTCTTGGCTGCGGCGATATCCAGGTCGAGCTGCTCGGCCGCGGCATCCAGACGCCCCTCGGGGGAATCGGGATGGGTACGGCGGGCGGGGGTGTCGTCGTGGGCGGTCATTGGGTTTCTCCGGATCAGTCGGGGACCATGGTGGTGTGTCCCGGCCGTCTGGATCGGGTCCGGTGCCTCGGGGCGGCCGCGTGGCCGGCCAGCTCAGTCGGCCGCCCCGAGGTGGTTCAGATGCGGTGCTGGACGTCGCCGGTGCGGGAGTTCGCGGTGAGCCGCACGTGGGGGAGCCGGGCGAGTCCCCGGGTGTGGATGTGGCCCGAGACGGTGTCCAGGGTGACGGTCGCGGGGCGGTTCACCCCGTCCGGGGTGCGGACCTTGATGTCACCGCTGGTGCTGGTCGCGGTGAGCTCGCCGCCCCCGAAGTGGCGGACGTCGATGTCGCCGGTGTCGGTGTTCAGGACCGCGCTGTCGCGGGTGTTCCCGAGGGTGACGTCGCCGGTGATGGTGCTGATCTTCGCGATGCCGATGTCCGCCCGGGCGGCGGACAGCGCCCCGTCCGCGAGGACGGCCTCGACGCGGCGCAGGTCGCCGTCGAGAGTGAGGGAGGCCTCGCCGCTGCTGCTGAAGATGACGTCGCTGCCGGGCGGCAGCTGGATGTCGACGTGGACGGTGCCGGGCGTGCTGTCGACCCGGGTGCCCTCCGGGACGACGACCACGCCGTTCCGGACGATGACCACGCCGTTGATGGAGAGGGTGCCGTCGTCCATCTGCACGTTCCCGAGGCCGCTCTGCGAGAAGACCGCGCCCTCGACGCCGCCGAGCATCTGGACGCTGTCCGTGCCGTTCTGGGTGAAGACGATGCCCCGTGCTCCGGCGGCACTGCGCACGGTGGTCCTGCCGGCCTGCACGAAGGTGGCGCCCTGGAGGATGTCGCCTCCGAGGCGGCCCCGGAAGTAGTTGTGGACGGCCGTACCGGTGTGCGCGGCCGCGAAGTGCGCCCCGCTGGCGCCGGTGTTCGGGATCCGCACCTTCAGGGTCCGGCCGTGCTCCAGGAAGCTCGTGCCGGTCACGGCGTCGGCGAAGGCGCCGTGGTCGTCCGCGGTGTGCACGGTGACGGTGGCGCGCTCGACATCGGGGCTGGTGGCGACGGTGACCGTGCCCGTCAGGACCTCGATCTCGACGCGGAGCGGACCGGGGGTCTGGGCGGTGTGCTGGTTCTCGGCGGTCATGGGTACCTCTCGGGTCTGCCCCGGCAGGCCTGGGGCTCGGCGCCTGCGGGCAGGCGGCGGGGTTGCGGCGCGGTGGGCGCTGGTAGCGAGGGGCGGGCCGCGGACGTGGTGGTCCGGGCCTGACACCCCCCACTATGCCACTGAAATGGTGGCCACACAAGCATTGGCCACTATTTCAGTGGCATGGGTTGCTGTCATCGGCGGACCGGGCCGGTGCCCGGCCTTCGGACGGCCAGGCGGGGCGTCAGGACCGGACGCCCCCGGCCAGGCGGCTGGCGTAGGTGTAGCGGAGCCAGGACAGCGCCTCTCCCCCGTCGGCGGGGACCAGGCCGGCCAGGGCGCGCAGCCGGTTGGCCGCCTCCACGGCGTCGGCCGAAGCGGGGCCCGCGCCGTCCCTCAGCGACGCGACGTCCAGCGCCACCGCGTGGGCCAGCAGGTAGGCGTGCTCCAGCCGCGCCTGGGCCCGCTCGTCACCGCTGTCCCCGGGCGCCGTGCCGCTCCCGGCCGCAGCGGCCTGCCACAGGTGGAAGGCCTCCTGCGAGCGCCGCAGCAGCGGCGGGAGCCGGAGGAGCTCACCGTAGGCGGCAAGCACAGCGGCGTCGCCGGCGGCGAGCGGGCGGACTCGGGCGCCGGTGACGGCGGGGTGGTAGCTGGTCGCCGTGCCGTCGGGCAGGACCAGGTCCAGGCGGAAGCCGGCCTGGGCCAGGAGGAAGAGCGTCTCCCGTACCTGGTCCGGCGGGGTCTCGACGGTGACGGGCCGGGCGATGACGGCCTCGACGGGAATCGTGTGGGTGGTCACTGGGCCTCCGGTGAAGGTGGGACGCGGGAAGTGCCGCGGCGGGGTGCCGGCCGGGACGGTTCCTACCGGGCACGCAGCCGGTCGGCGTGGTCCTGGTAGATCCGGGCCAGGTGGGGGTGGGTGGTGCCGGCGGCGGCCTCCTGGTAGGCGCGCACGCGGGCGCGCCGGTCCGTGATCAGGGTGTGGTCGGGCGCCGGGTGGACGGTGCAGGCCTCGGTCTCGGCCTCACTGAACGGGTCGAGCGGTTCGGGGGCATCCGGGGCGGGCTCGACGGGCGGGCGCGGGTAGCGGGGGGCGACGCGGCGGGCGGCGAGGGAGCGCAGCATGGCCGCGGCCAGGACGCGGCCGGGGTCGGCCTCGCGTTCCCAGGCGGTGATGGTCATGCCGGGCTCGGGCAGGTGCTGGGTGATGACGGTCAGGGCGTCGTAGCGCAGGCGCAGGTCGGGGGTGTGGTGTTCGACGGCGGCGAGGATGCCGTGGCCGGGGCGGCCGGTGTCCGGGCCGTACGGGTGGGTGTCGAGCCGGTCGGCGGCGAGCTCCAGGGCGTCGGCCAGGGCGTCGAGGTCGGCGGTGGGTGCGGGGGCGATCCGGCGGTGAGCGGCGGCCGCGGCCCGCAGCTCGGCCCCGGTGGGGCGGTACGGGCTGCGGGCGCCGTGGTCGTTCAGCGCTTCGACGCTCTGGCGCGTGAGCTCCCGCAGCAGCTGCGCGCTGCCGTGGGCGGCGAGGGTGAGCTCGGCGCTGAGCGAGGTGTTCCGGGAGCGTTCCAGGATCCCGGCGACGATGTGCGGGTGCATCAGGTTCTCCTCGTGGCACGGCGGCCGGTCCGGCCGCGCGTCGGTCCGTGGGGCGGGCGGGAACCGGGCCGGGCCGGCGGGGCGCACGGGCCCCGCCGGGCGGCTGGCGGCGGGCCTAGGCCAGGCGGTTGGCCGGGCGGGCGTTGACGTACGGCGGGACGGCGGGCTCCAGCTCGGCGACCGCCCGCGCCAGGGCCGTGTCCACCGGCTCCCACCGCCCGCCGGCCAGGGGCTCCAGGACGGCGAGCAGGTCGGCGCCGGTCAGGACGGTGGTCTCCTCGCCGGCGGCGCTGACCGTGAACCGCTCCTCCCACGGCACAGCGGTGCGCACCCCGCCTTCCGACCGGACCGGCCGGTAGCGCAGGACCGCGCCGAACGGCAGGTCGAGAGCGGCCGACCCGTCCGGGTCTCCGGCCCACTGGGCCCGCTCGCGCAGCGGACCGTCGGCGCCCAGGATGCCGGCGGCGTTGATCCGCGCCTCGTAGGCGGCGGCGGAGCGGGCGGCCGTCTCGATGTCCCGCATCGTCAGCTGCGCCCCGCCCTGCGCCTCCTCGCCGGCCGCCGGCGGCGGGGTGTGCGGCGCGTCGAGGAGCGGGTGGCGGTCGAGGGCCGACCGTCGCAGAGGGGCCAGCGCGGTGTCCAGGATCTCCTGGACGACCACGGCGGCGGCGATCGCGGCGAGTGCCGTCGCCGTGATCCGCTCGTCGGCGGGGCGCCGGCCGCGCAGGGCACGGTGGACGGCGAGAGCCGCGGCGGCCGCACCGGCGGCGGTGGTGAGGTTCTGGGCGGCGCCGAGGGCGGCGAGCCGGGCGCGCTCGGTGGCGGCCGGCAGGTGGTTCACGGTCATGGGCAGGATGCTCCCGGGGGTTGCGGGCCACCACGTCGGCGGCCGGTGGCCCCAGTGGAGCCCATGAGCATTGGTGGAAACCTTGGTGGAGAACCCGCCGCTGATACCGGTTCGGACACGACGCCCACCAATGCTTTGACCTGCGGTTTCACCGGCGCGCACCAACCTTGGTGACGAGTTGAACGGCGCCCGGAGGAGCCACCAAAGGTTGCGCCCGGCCCGGCGCTGCGCCGGGAGACCGACGCGGGGCAGGTCGTCCGGCGAGTCGGGCAGGCCCGCGAGGGCCGTGTCCCAGCCGGTGAAGTGCTCGCCCTTGTCGTCCACGTAGACGACGGCTCCGGGCTTCGTGTTGCCCACGAGGATGACGTGCTCGGTAGTCCAGTAGTTGATCTCCTCGCCCGGCCGCAGGACGACCTTGCGGTCCAGGTGGTCCCGCAGGTACTGGGCGACGGTCTCGTGGTGCTCGCTGCCACGGGCGGTGATCACCGCGATGCGCCAGCCGCCGTCCAGGAGCGCGCGGATCCGGTCGACGGCACCGGGCAGGGGCGCGCCGCGCATGCGGCCGCCGTCCCACGGCCCTTCAGGGTGGATGACCCCGTCGAAGTCGATCACGAGAGTGCGGGCGGAGGGCGAGTCCACGGCGGCGAGGCCAGCGGCGCGGGCGAGCAGGGTGTTCACGGGTGACTCCTGGGTGAGGGTGGGCCGGGCCCGGCGGGCGGTCCGCCGGGCCCCGCGGACTGCAGGGGTGTCAGGACCGGGCGCGGGGCGCGGGCACCACCAGGTGCACGGCCGGGTTGTTCCACCGGCAGGCGCAGACCTGGGCGGTCAGCACGACGGTGAGGGTGTCGTGGACGGTGACCTGCGGGCGCAGGGAGACGGCGAGGCCGCGCAGGGCCGGGGCGGAAACGGCGGCCAGGACGGCGGCGGTGAGCGCGGTGGCGACGGGCCGGCCGCCGTCCGGGCTGGCCTGCCAGACGGCCGCCAGGGTGCCGGCCGACCAGCCGGCCCAGACGAACCGGGCCGTGGTGGAGCGAAGGGCGAACGACAGCACGGCGGCCGTCAGACCGGTGGCCGCCCACAGCCGGTAGGCGTCGGCGCCGCTGAGCGGAAGGCCGGCGGTGTGCTCGGCGAGGTAGTGGTGCACGGGCCCGGTGACGGTGCGGGTGATCACGGCCAGCCAGGTGCCGGCGCCGCTGGCCGCGAGGAACTGCCGGAGTGCGGAGCAGAGGAGGACGGCCCCGGCGCTCGCGGCGAGGAGGATCAGCAGGCCGGCCGCGAGGCGGACCCAGCGGGCGCCGCAGCGCCAGCCGTGGTCGAGTGCGTGGCGCACGTCCTGGCCGCGTCGGCCGAGGAACGTGCCGGGCGCGGTCGCCCGGGCCCAGCCCTCAAGGGTGGCGGCCTTGAGGGTGCGTCGGGCGGGCCCGGTGGCCGGGCCGGTCTCGTCGGAGGGCGGGTTGGTGGTGGTCATGGTCGACTCCGGGTCGGTGGCGGGTTCGGTGTGCGAAGCGGGCCCGGCCGGGGAGGGCCGGGCCCGCTCGGGGCGAAGGTGTGCCGGGTGGTTCAGCGGGCCCGGGCCGTGATGGCGGGCGCGGCCGCGGCCTCGACCCACGGGCCGTCGGTGATCGGGCGGGCGGAGCCGGCGCCGCAGGCCGGGCCGTGGTTGCCGCCGTAGAAGGGGAGGAGCAGCGGCACTCCCCCGCTCCAGCCGTCGTAGTGGCGCCACACGAAGCCGAGCGGGTTGTACGGCTCGCCCTCGGGCAGGTAGGCGGCGCTCAGGTCCCACTCGCGGCCGCTGTCGGGATCGGTCCACCGGGTGGAGCCGATCTCCGTCTCCAGCACCGGATTGCCGCCGGCGTCGACGCGGCGGGCCAGCCAGGTGAGGGTGCACAGGTAGCCGGGGTGGTCCCAGGTGTTCGGGTGCGGCTTTCCGGCGTGGTGGATGTCGATGTGGACGGGCAGGTCCCGCAGGGGCTCGCGGCCGCGCAGTTCGGCGAGGACCAGCTGCGCCCGGCCGGCCTGGACGGGCCGGGTGTAGGGGTCGGTGTGGGTGCCGCTGCCCTCGGTGTTGGCGATCCAGCCGCGGAGGGTGGCGTAGACGCGGCCGTCCCGGTCGGGGGCGGCCTCGGTGGTCTGCCAGTCGGCGAGGACGAGCTCGATGCCGCCGGTGAAGGTGACGGTGGCGTGGTCGGTGTCGGCGATGAGGTGGCGGTCGGTGTTCCAGGACTGCATCGGTCTCTCCTCGGGGTGCGGGGTGGTTGCGGCGGGGCGGGCGGCGCGTGGGCGGCTCCCGCCCCTGCCGGTGGTGATCGGGGGGTTACGGGGCTGCCGGGGCGGGCCCCGCGGTGCCGGCATGGTCCTGGCCGTCGGCGGCGGCCTGCTCGGCGAGGTGGTCCCCGGCGCAGTTGCTGCACAGGTCCTCCAGCAGCAGGAGCTCCGGCACCCACGCGCAGCCGCCCGGGCACGGGTCGTCCTCGGTGCAGCCGCAGCGCACGCACCGGGCCTCGGCCGGGTCGGCGAAGGCCTCGACGAGGGCGGTGAGCAGGAGGCGGCTCGGGCCGGAGTCCGGGTTGGCGAGGGTGACCTGCCACGCCCGCTCGGCGGCCGCGACGGCCAGTTCGCCCGCGCCCTTCCAATGGAAGCGGACATCCTCCGGCGCCCTCCAGCCGCCGAACCAGGTGTAGGCCTCGCCGTTGCGCGTGGTCACCGGGATGCGCTCGGGCCGGGGGCCGGCCGGGGTACCGGGGCCGTGCTCGATGTAGAGGAGGCCGTGCCGGTCGGCGGCCTCGCGCAGGGCGGCGAGGACGGCCGGGTCGTCGGTGATCCCGGAGACGGCTTCGCGCTGGGTCCACCAGTCCAGGTCGAGGTCGGGTTCGGACAGGCCGGGCTGGGAGCACGTGGTGACGTACCCGGCCCGGTTGCACAGAGCCAGGGCCCGCACCAGCCCGGGGGTCCGGGTGGTCTCCTCGTCCGGGCCCCAGTTCGGCACGTACCCGGGCTGGGAGGCGAGGGTGCCCTCCAGCCACAGGGCGGTCAGCCGTCCGAGGTCGGCCAGGGAGACGGCGGACCGCCAGGTGCGCCGGTCGGCGCGGGACATCATCAGGTGCTGGGGCATGGTCAGGCCGCCGTTCGCAGGGCGCGCCCGTGCAGGCAGGGCGAGCAGTTCTGGGGCTGCGGCGTCAGGACGCCGTCCAGCCAGAGGTGCCGGCTGCAGAAGTGCCGGCCGCAGCCGTCCACGGCGCCGTCGCGGGTGCTGGTGCCGCACTGGGTGGCGGGGCCGGGGTCGATCTCGGCGCCGCAGTCCGTGTCGCCGCAGGTGGTCACGGACTCGGTGTCGGGGCCCTGTGCGGCCGGGGCGGGCCCGGCGGGGGCGGAGAGAGCGGTGGTAGTCACGGGTTCCTCCGTAAGGATCCGGTCGGCCGGTCGGCCGGCAACGCCCCCGAGGGGCGGGGCGCCCGCCCCCCGGGGGGGGGGGGGGGGGGCGCGGGGGGGGGGGGGGCCCCCGGGGGCGGGGGGGGGGGCCGGGGCCGGGCCGGGTGTCCGCCTGGCTCATCGGGCCGGGTCGAGGTCGG
>NZ_JBEOWI010000047.1:0-67667 GCF_040296005.1 Kitasatospora sp. NPDC002551
GCGGACGCTCTCCGTCCGCCCCGCGCCACCCGGCGGCCGCCTCAGCGCGAGGCGCGCAGCTCGGGGACCTCGATCTGCTCGGTCTCGTCGTGCGGGGTCAGGTCGACCACCTCGGGGTCGGCGTCCCCGACCTGCGGCAGCACCTGGGTCTCCGCCTCCGGGCCCGTCTCGGGGCCCGCCTGCGCCCGCACCGCCGCCTGCTCGCGCGTCCGCTGCCGCTCGCGTGCCTGCTCCTGCTCCCG
The DNA here is from genome assembly GCF_040296005.1 of Kitasatospora sp. NPDC002551. Classification (NCBI taxonomy): domain Bacteria; kingdom Bacillati; phylum Actinomycetota; class Actinomycetes; order Kitasatosporales; family Streptomycetaceae; genus Kitasatospora; species Kitasatospora sp. NPDC002551. The sequence continues at coordinate 243 of NZ_JBEOWI010000047.1, forward strand.
CGCCTGGGCCGCGACCGCCTCGTCGCCGACCACGTCCGCCAGGTCCGCCCGCTCGCCGAGCTCCGCGACACTGCGCACGGCCGGCGCCGGAGCCGCCGCGCGGACCGCCGCGCCGGAGCCGCGGCCGAAGAAGCTGAAGCCCTGCGGGCGCGGGGCCGGGGAGGCCGCCGGACGCGGACGCTGCCGCTCGGCCGGCAGCACGGGCGGCGCGGTGGGCGCCCCGCCGAGCTGTCCGACGGTCGCCGTCAGCACCGGCCGGGCCGCAGCCGCGGGGGCGGGCTCAGCGGCCTGGGCCCCGGGGGCGGCGGGAGCCGGCGCGGACGGCGCCGTCCCGGGCGCGGGAACCGAGGGAGCGACCGGGGCCGGAACCTCCGGCGTGACCCGCCGCGGTGCCTGCGCGGACGTCGTCGCGGGCGCCGTCCGCGCGCGCAGCGCGACCTCCGCACCCGCCGCCGCGCGCTCCGCCTCCCGCCGGGCCTCCTGCTCGCGCCGCGCCTCCTGCTGCGCCGCCCGCCGCTCCAGCTGCCGCAGCACGGCCGCGGCGCGGACGTACGCGGCCGGGCTCGCCGGGTGCCTGGGGCGGCTCGCGGCGAGCGCCCGCTGGGCCGCCTCGGCCTCCTTGAGCGCCTGCTCGGCGACCATCACGGCCCGCTCCTTGAGCAGCCGGGCGATCTCCGTCTCGGCCTTCGCCAGCCGGGACTTCTCGGCGGTCAGCCGCCGCCCGAACCGGGTCGCCCGCTCCTCGGCCACCTCGGCCGCGTACTCGGCCTCGGCGAGTTGCTCCTCGAAGCGCTCCTCGGCCCGCAGCCGCTGCGCGACGGAGACCTCGGCCGCGGCCCGCGCGGCCCGGTCGCGCTGGCGCAGCAGGACGGCGAACCCGAGGGTGGCGAGCACCGCGGCCGCGCCCACCGAGCGGACCAGCACGGTGTCCTGACTGAAAAGCAGCGCCCCCAGCGCGGCGACGATGAGCACGCCGGCGGCGGTGGGGGGAAAGACCCGGCCGAGGACGGAGGAATGACGGTGGCGTCCGCGAGACATGCCAAGAAACTAGCGTGCGAATTGGGGCCGTGTCAGCCCAGGGTCCGGTTCGGCCCTTGACACCGCGCCGGTTTTACCGGACGCATCCGGAAAATCACTCAAGATCACCGAAAAGCCCCTGGTCAGCGCGGTCCGATCAGCGGTGCGTGGCCGCCGGCCCGTGACCGCCCGGGTCGTCGTGGTTCTCCGGCAGCCGGCAGACGTGCTGCAGCCAGAGCGCCACCGCGATCACGGCCGCGCCGGCCAGCACCGCGAAGCCCGCGGTGATCGCCTGGTCCTTGCGGGCCGGCACGTCCAGCTCGCCCAGCAGGTAGATCCCGGCGCCCGCGTAGACCCCGGTGACCACCGCCGAGACCAGCGCGCTGGCCTGGGCGAGCACCACCGCCCGGGCCGCGCCCAGCGGGTCCACCCGCTTCGCCCCGGGCTGCCGCTCGCGCGCCGCCTTCAGCCGCGAGCGCAGCGAGAGCGCGGTCGCGAGCAGGATCACCGCCACCGCGGCCAGCACCACCGGCGCCGCGCCCGGCACCGCGGGCAGCGTGTCCAGGGAGGCCCACAGTTTGGCGCCGGCCCAGGACAGCGCCGTCGCGGCGGCGGTGATGCCGATCAGCAGACGGAGGCGAAGCAGCTTCACTCGGACGGGGTCCTTTCCCGGGCGGCGGGCGACGGGTGACGACGGGGCCGGCCGCCCCGGGCGGGTGCGGCGGCGTCAGGCCACCGTACCGGGCCCGGCCCGCGAAGGCCCCGGACCGCGGGCGCCCGCCCGGGACCGGGACGGACACCAGGTGGACGGCCGGCGGCCCCGCCGGAGTTCCCCGGCCCGCGGCCCGGCCGGGAACGCCCCGCCCGGGCGGGCTACTCCGGCAGCGTCAGCCGGATGTCCTCGCGCCGCCGCACGCCCTGCGCGTCCGGGCCGCCGAGCGCCGCCAGCAGCCCGGCCACCGGGCCGTGCCCGGGCACCTCGGCGTCCGGCTGGGCGTCCAGCCAGGGGGCGAGCACGAAGGCCCGCTCGTGCGAGCGCGGGTGCGGCAGCAGCAGCTGCGGGTCCTCGCTCAGGACGCCCTCGTAGGCCAGGATGTCGACGTCCAGGGTGCGCGGGCCCCAGTGGACGGTGCGGACCCGGCCGAAGGCGTCCTCGATCGCGTTGCCGCGCTCCAGCAGGTCGCGCGGCGGCAGCGTGGTGCGCAGCACCACCACCGCGTTGTAGTAGGCCGGCTGCTCGGCGGGACCGCCCACGGCGTCCGTCTCGTACACCGCGGAGACGGCCTTGACCTTGAGCCCGGGGGTGTCGGCGAGCGCGTCCACGGCCCCCTGGAGGGTCTCCAGGCGGTTGCCCAGGTTGGAGCCGAGGGCGACCACGGCGAAGCGCTGGCTGTGCAGGGTGGTGTCGACCGAGTCCACCCGCTGCTCCAGGTCGAAGGCGCTCGGCGCGGCGGTCGGGTCACTTGTGGTCATCGGACTTCCCCTATGGCTGAACCGGGCCCTGCGCAGGGCACCGGACGGACGGTGCGGGTCATCCGCGGGTCCGGTGGATGGTCACGGTCACGTCGTCGAACGGCACGGTGATCGGGGCGTCCGGCTTGTGGACGGTCACCTCGACCTCCTCCACCGGCTCGTGCTTCAGGCACTGGTCGGCGATCCGCTGGGCCAGGGTCTCGATCAGCTCGACCGGCTCGCCGGCGATGATCGCGGTGACCTCCTCGGCCACGATGCCGTAGTGCGCCGTGCGGGTCAGGTCGTCGTCCGCGGCGGCGGGACGGGTGTCCAGGTACAGCACCAGGTCCACCACGAAGGTCTGGCCCTCGGCCCGCTCCCGCTCGAAGACACCGTGGTGGCCGCGGGCACGCAGGCCCCGCAGGGTGACGCGGTCCAGCAAACGAATCACTGCTCCCAGTCGGACGGGCCCCGCCCCGGAGGACGGTGGCGGGCAGGGCGGAGACGGGCGTCGCGCCCGCCGCCGAACTATTCGAATCTACCCGCGCGCGCCGACAACACCCGACCGTCCTACCCGGCACGAACCGTCGCCACGCGCACCGGAATGGCGATTGACGTGAACGTTCGGTGACCTTCCGGGAATTCCCCGGCCACCGGCCGGCGACGTTTTCCGGCGATTTCCCGCCGGGGCCCGGAATCAGTCCTCGTCGTCCTCGTCGGCGCTGGTCAGAACGGGTGAACCGTGGTGCGACCAGATTTTCCACCCGGCCGGGGTGCGCCGGAAGAGATTGGTGGACACGACCTTTCCGCCGACCAGCGGCCCGAGCTCGCCCTCCTCCTCGGCCTCGCCGCCGGAAAGGATGTTCTCGGTGCACGTGACAAGGGCCACATCGCCGTGCACCTCCGCCTCCTCGTCGGTGAGGATGAACTGGATGTACTCGGTGTTCGCCATGATCAGCATGTACGAGCGGGTCACCTGGGCCCGTCCGCGCAGCACCGGCCACCCGGGGTGGACGCAGACCACTCCCCCCTTGTCGTCCGCCTCGCCGGCGCCCAGCCAGGCGTCCTCGACCGCCGCGAGGTCGCCGGTCTCCAGCGCCTCGTAGAGCGCCCGGTTGGCGGCCAGGACCGCCTCCCGGTCCGCCCCGCCGGCCCGTCGGCCCGCCGTCTCCCCGCTCAACCTGCCGTCACCCGCCATGACCCTCCCGTCTTCGCCAAGCGCTCACCCGTGCCGGGCCGCGCGCTGCCAGGCCGCGACCACCCGGACGGCGTCCGCCGTGCCGGACACGTCGTGCACCCGCACCGCCCAGGCGCCGGCCTGTGCCGAGAGCACCGACACCGCGGCGGTCGCGTCGTCGCGCTCCCGGGCCGGGCGCAGCTCCCCGGTTTCCGGGTCGGCCAGCAGCGTACCCAGGAACCGCTTGCGGGATGCGGCGACCAGTACGGGCCGGCCGAGCGCGGTGAGCGCGTCGAGCCGGCCGAGCAGCGCCCAGTTGTGCTCGGAGGTCTTGGCGAAGCCGAGCCCCGGGTCGAGGATCAGCTGGTCCTCCTTGACCCCGGCGGCCAGCAGCGCCTCGACCCGGGCGGACAGCTCGCCGACCACGTCGGCGACCACGTCGCCGTAGACGGCCAGCCGGTCCATGTCGGCGGACTGCCCGCGCCAGTGCATCACCACGAACGGCGCGCCGGTCTCGGCCACCACCCGGGCCATCGCCGGGTCGGCCAGGCCTCCGGAGACGTCGTTGACGACCAGCGCGCCGGCCTCGACGGCCCGCTCGGCCACCGAGGCCCGCATGGTGTCGACGGAGACCGCCACGCCGGCGGCGGCCAGCTCGCGCACCACCGGGACCACCCGGCGCAGCTCCTCCTCCTCGGGGACGCGCTGCGAGCCGGGGCGGGTGGACTCGCCGCCGACGTCGACCAGGTCGGCGCCCCGGGCACGCAGCGCGAGCCCGTGGGCGATCGCCTTGGCGGGGTCGTGCCACAGCCCGCCGTCCGAGAAGGAGTCGGGAGTCACGTTGACCACGCCCATGACGGCGCAGCGGTCGAGCCGCGGCAGTCCGGGCGGCAGCGAAAAGGGCGCCGAATTGCTCATAACCCCATTATCTGACCCACCGCCTCCGGTCACCCGGCACCCACCCCCCGCAACGCCGCCGGCCCCCGCCGAGGAGCGTCCTCGGCGGGGGCCGGCGGTGTCACGGGCACGGCTCAGGCGGCCTCGGTGACCTCCGGGCGGGCACCGCCCGGCAGCAGCCCCTGGCGCTGCGGCTTGCGGCCGAAGCGGGGCATGCCCAGCGTGATGAAGGCCTCCGCCTGCATCGCGGCGAAGCCGATCCGGGGCAGGTCGCGGCTGTTCGGGAAGACCAGGAAGCGGGGCTCCCACTCCGGCTGGAACTTCGCGTTGAACTTGTACAGCGATTCGATCTGGAACCAGCGCGACAGGAACACCAGCAGCCCGCGCCAGGCGCGCAGCACCGGCCCGGCGCCGATCCGCTCGCCGCGCGCCAGCGCCGAGCGGAACATCGCGAAGTTCAGCGACACCCGGCGCACGCCCATCGCGGGGACGGCCTGCAGCGCGGCCACGATCAGCAGCTCGTTCAGGCCCGGGTCGGCCGCCCGGTCCCGGCGCATCAGCTCCAGCGAGATGCCGTCCCGGCCCCAGGGCACGAAGTGCAGCACGGCCTTGAGGTCGTCGCCGCCCTCGCCCTCCTCGGGCTCCTTGTGGGCGGTGACCACCACGCAGTCGTCGTCGCCCGGGTCGCCGAAGCGGCCGAGCGCCATCGAGAAGCCGCGCTCGGTGTCGGTGCCGCGCCAGCGGGCCGCGGCGTCGGCGATCCGCTGCTTCTCCTCCAGGGACAGCTCGGCCACCCGGCGGACCTTGCAGGAGTAGCCGTTGCGCTCGATCCGCTTGACCATCTGACGGACGTTGCGCATCGCCCGCCCGGCGAGCGAGAAGGTCGCGGTGTCGACGATCGCCTCGTCGCCCAGCTCCAGCGCGTCCAGCCCCGCCTCGCGGGTCCAGACCTCGCCGCCGACCTCGCTGCAGCCCATCACGGCCGGCACCCAGGCGTGCTCGCGGGCCTCGGCCATGAACACCTTGATCGCGCCGGGCCAGGCCTCGACGTCGCCGACCGGGTCGCCGGAGGCGAGCATGACGCCGGAGACCACCCGGTAGGAGATCGCCGCCTTGCCGGTGGGCGAGAACAGCACGCTCTTGTCCCGGCGCAGCGCGAAGTAGCCGAGCGAGTCCCGCTCGCCGTGCCGCTCCAGCAGCGCCCGGACCTTCTCCTCGTCCTCGGCGGTCAGCTCCGGCTTCGGCTTCTCCGGCCGCAGCGCCAGGTACGTGGTGGTGAGGGCGGTGATCAGGCCCATCGCGCCGAGCAGGTAGCCGACCAGGTCCTCGATCCGGTCCGAGTTGTAGTGCACCGGGCCCTCGAAGCCGAAGAGCCCGTAGACCACGTGCTCCAGCCGCTGGTACAGGCCCGGATGCCCCAGCTCGTACTTGGTGCGGGTGCTCACGATCAGCAGGCCGAGCAGGACGCCGACGCTCCCGAGCACCACCAGGTTGACCACGGCGCGCCAGCGGGTGCGCGGATCGGCCTTGGCGTAGAACTCGCGCCGGTGGACCAGCATGACCACGAACAGCACCAGCGAGACGACCGCCGGGCCGAGCTGGTGCCAGCGCAGCAGGTGCAGCGCGGCGCCGACCGGCAGCAGCACGCAGACCGCGCGCCAGGCCCGCCGCTTGCGCCGGCGCAGCGCGTGCGCGAGCAGCACCAGCAGCAGGCCGATCATCAGGGTCCCGGCGGCGGCCAGGGTGGTGGTGCCGCCCGGCAGCTGTCCGGCGAAGGTGTGCACCCTGGTGTGCCGCAGCTTGGGGAACACCGCGCTGGCGATGTCCACCAGACCGATCAGCAGACAGGCGTAGCCGACCGCACCGGGGAGCCAGGCCCTCGGGACGGCGGCCGCTTGGGTACGAAGCGTCTGCAGGCCGCGGCGGCGCGGCGGCTCGGGGCTCGGCTCAACGGACACGGGAACGCTCATGGGGGTTCAGCGTAGAGGCTGTGGAGGGGTGTCCGGTCACTCCCGGGCGGGAGCCGTGATGGACCTTCATGCCTTTTCCTTCATCAGGCAATACGCACACCAAGGAACCGGCAACGAAGGGTAAACCGGCGCCCTGGGGCGCTGCGAATTGAGCCGAGGGGTGGGTGCCGGAGCCCCTCACCGCGTGGCGCGACGGGCCCCCGCGCACGTCCTACGTACGGTGGACGCCGCATTTTAGGGCGCCGGTTGCGCGTGCGCGCCGTCGGCCTCCCGGGCCCTCCCCGGCGTCCGGACAGCCTAGCCGCGGTGGCCCCACCTGACGCACCGCCAGACGATGAAGCCTGCACCGACAGTGTCCCACCGGAAGGCCGACGGCATGGAACTGACCAGCGACGCGCTGATGAACTCGCTGCTTGCCCTGGGTTCGGCGGCACTCGCCACCACCCTCTGGGTCTGGCCGAGACTGGCGCGCCAGCGGCCGCTGCCGGTGCTCGGCCGAATGGGTCTGCTGACGGTCACTCAGGCCTCGGTGCTGGCGGTACTGGCGCTCAGCGTCAACAACTCCTTCGGGTTCTACACCTCATGGGACGACCTGCTCAGTCCCGGCGGCACCGAGCTCGCCCTCACCAGCAGCGAGAACCACCAGGGCGCCGCGGCCGGCGACACCCTGCTCGTACCGACGAACGAGGGCGGCATGGAGACGATCGGGGACCTGCCCAAAGGGGCACCCGAGGAGGTCGGCAGGGTCGAGTCGGTCCGGGTCACCGGCAAGGAGACCGGACTGTCCGACCAGATGTTCGTCTACCTGCCGCCCGAGTACTTCGACCCGAAGCTCGGCCTGACCCGCTTCCCGGTGCTGCTGGCCGTCGCCGGCTACCCGGGCACCACGCTCAACCTGATGAAGGACCTGCCGGTCATCCAGACCGCCGCGGAGCTCCAGCGCTCCGGGAAGATGCAGCCGGCCATCGTGGTCCTGGCCCGCCCGACCCTCACCCCGCCGCGCAACACCGAGTGCGTGGACGTCGCCGGCGGCCCGCGCACCGAGACCTGGTTCACCAAGGACGTCCCCGAGGCGCTGCACTCCGCCTACCGGATCGGCCGCTCCCCCGCCTCCTGGGGCGTCTTCGGCTACTCGACCGGCGGCAGCTGCGCGCTGCGGCTGGCGATGCGCTTCCCGAACGTCTTCGGCAGCGCGGGCGGGCTGCACGCCGACTTCAAGGTCAACGAGGACCAGTTCACCGGCGGCAGCCTGTTCGGCGGGGACCGGGCGCTGGCCGATCAGAGCGACCTCGCCTGGCGGCTGCAGAACCTGCCGGCCCCGCCGCTGTCGATGCTGGTGGTCTCCACCCGCAAGGAGAGCGACTACCCGCAGACCGTCCAGTTCGTCGAGCTGGCCCAGCAGGTCGCCGCCGCCAACCCGCAGTTCCAGGTGGAGTCGATGTACCTGGACGACGGCGGCCACAACTTCGAGAGCTGGGTGCGCGAGCTGCCCGCCTCGCTGGAGTGGATGGGCCACCACCTGGGCTGACCCCGGGCCCGGCGGGGACGGGCCTTAGGACACCTGAGTGATTACCGGCCGGTCGGGCGAGGGCGCCGCCGCCGCGGGGGGAGGTATCTCGACCGCCCGGCCGAACGACGGCCGGCGCCGCCCCGGATCCGGGCAGGAGGCCCCATGCTCAGCACCCGATCACTCTTCGACGAGATCTACCGCAACGACGAGGCCTACCAGCTGTTCTGCAGCATCGCCGCCGGCGGCGAGGACCAGGGCGGGTGGGAGAACGAGCGGATCACCGAGCTCACCCGCGACCCGGTGCTCGCCCCGAAGATCGCCCGGCACGGCGCCGACGAGCGCAAGCACGGCCGGATCTTCACCCAGTTGCTCCACAAGCGCGGCCTGCCGAAGGTCGCCGTACCCGCCGAGGCCGACTACTGCATGCTGCTGGAGCGCCAGGGCGTGGGCCTGGCCCACGAGCGGCTGACCACCGCGGTCCCGCTGACCGACCGGGAGATCATCACCTACCTCGCGCACAGCCGGGTCACCGAGCAGCGCGCGGCCGAGCAGATGCGCCAGCTGGTCAAGGTCTACGGGGAGAACCCGGACCTCGGCCGGGCGATGCGGATGATCTCGGCGGACGAGGACAACCACCTCGCCTACTGCCACGAGGAGCTGCTGCGGCTGACCGCCGAGGGCCACGGCCCGTACATCCGGCACGTGCTGGAGACCAGCGCCCGCGGCGAGATCCGCACCCACCGGGACGTCGGCCTGGCGGTGACGTCCCGGATGGCGGGGATCCTCGGCTGGCCGCGCTGGCAGCTGGCCGTGGTCATGGCCGGCGTGCACGCGCTCTACCTGTACGACCTGCTGTACGGCTGGCGGCGGATGGTGCGGCTGCGGATGCCGGTGCGCCGCAACGCGCTGGGCACCCCGGCACCGCCGCACACCGAGCCGGAGCACGAGCACGAGCCGATCTGACCGGCCCCCGCCCGTGCGGGCCCGCGGGGTGGCCGGGGCCCGGTCAGCGCCCGATGATGAGGCTCATCGCCTCGGCCCGGGTGGCCGGGTCGCGCAGCTGCCCGCGCACGCAGGAGGTGATGGTCTTGGCGCCGGGCTTGCGGATGCCGCGCATCGACATGCACATGTGCTCGCACTCGACCACGACGATCGCCCCGCGCGGCTCCAGGATCCGCATCAGCGCGTCGGCGACCTGGCTGGTGAGCCGCTCCTGCACCTGCGGCCGGCGGGCGTAGACGTCGACCAGCCGGGCCAGCTTGGACAGGCCGGTGATCTTCCCGCTGGTCGACGGGATGTAGCCGACGTGCGCGACGCCCCGGAACGGCACCAGGTGGTGCTCGCAGACGGAGGTCAGCTCGATGTCCTTGACCAGCACCATCTCGTCGTGGCCGAGGTCGAAGGTGGTGGTCAGGACGTCCTCGGGCTCCTGCCACAGGCCCGCGAATATCTCCTTGTAGGCCCGCGCGACCCGCGCCGGGGTCTCCAGCAGGCCCTCGCGGTCCGGGTCCTCCCCGACCGCCAGCAGCAGCTCGCGGATCGCGTTCTCGGCCCGCTTCTGGTCGAAGGTGCCGACGGCGGGCGGACCGTCGAGCGTCACCGGGTCGATCATGCAGGCCTCGCTAACTGGTTGACGAACGTGGGTTGAACAGCACGGATGCCGCGCCTCCAGGGTACAAACCCCGGTGACGCGGCATCCATTCCGTCGGGTGCCGGCGCTGCGGCTCAGCCCTCGGCGGGCGGGTCGACCGGCAGCGGCGGGAGCTTCACCACGTCGGCCGGACCGGCCTCGGCGGCGGTGGTGGCGCCGTTGGTGAGCGCCAGCTCCTTGGGCGACTGCACCGGCGGGCGGGTGGACGGCGTCCGGCGGGCGGAGCCGGTCCACGCCGGACGGGCCGGGCGCTTGACGATGGGCGCGAAGACCTCGGCGATCTGCTCCTTGTTGAGGGTCTCCTTCTCCAGGAGTTCCAGGACCAGGTTGTCGAGCACGTCGCGGTTCTCGACCAGGATCTCCCAGGCCTCGTTGTGCGCGGCCTCGATGAGCTTCTTGACCTCCTCGTCGACCAGCCCGGCGACCTCCTCCGAGTAGTCGCGCTGGTGCCCCATCTCACGGCCCAGGAACGGCTCCGAGTTGTCGCTGCCGAACTTGATCGCGCCCAGCCGCTCGGTCATGCCGTACTGGGTGACCATGGCCCGCGCGGTGGCGGTGGCCTTCTCGATGTCGTTCGAGGCGCCGGTGGTCGGGTCGTGGAAGACCAGCTCCTCCGCCGCGCGCCCGCCCAGCATGTAGGCCAGCTGGTCGAGCATCTCGTTGCGGGTGGTGGAGTACTTGTCCTCGTCCGGCAGCACCATGGTGTAGCCGAGGGCCCGGCCGCGGGACAGGATGGTGATCTTGTGCACCGGGTCGCTGTACTGGCAGGCCGCCGCGACCAGGGCGTGACCGCCCTCGTGGTACGCGGTGATCTTCTTCTCCTTGTCGGACATGATCCGCGTGCGCTTCTGCGGACCGGCCACGACGCGGTCGATCGCCTCGTCCAGGATGTTGTTGTCGATCAGCTTCTTGTCCGAGCGGGCGGTCAGCAGCGCCGCCTCGTTCAGGACGTTCGACAGATCGGCACCGGTGAAGCCGGGGGTGCGCTTGGCGACGGCCGAGAGGTCGACGTCGGGCGCGATCGGCTTGCCCTTCTGGTGCACCTTGAGGATGTCCAGACGGCCCTGGAGGTCGGGGCGCTCGACCGCGATCTGGCGGTCGAAGCGGCCCGGGCGCAGCAGCGCCGGGTCCAGGATGTCCGGGCGGTTGGTGGCGGCGATCAGGATGACGCCGCCCTTGACGTCGAAGCCGTCCATCTCGACCAGCAGCTGGTTGAGGGTCTGCTCGCGCTCGTCGTGGCCACCGCCGAGGCCCGCACCGCGGTGCCGGCCGACGGCGTCGATCTCGTCGACGAAGACGATCGCCGGGGCGTTCGCCTTGGCCTGCTCGAAGAGGTCGCGGACGCGGCTGGCGCCGACACCGACGAACATCTCGACGAAGTCCGAGCCGGAGATCGAGTAGAACGGCACGCCGGCCTCGCCCGCGACGGCGCGCGCCAGCAGGGTCTTGCCGGTACCGGGCGGGCCGTAGAGCAGCACGCCCTTGGGGATCTTGGCGCCGACGGCCTGGAACTTGGCCGGCTCCTGCAGGAACTCCTTGATCTCGTGGAGCTCCTCCACCGCCTCGTCGGCGCCGGCGACGTCGGCGAAGGTGGTCTTCGGGGTGTCCTTGGTGAGCAGCTTCGCCTTGGACTTGCCGAACTGCATGACGCGCGAGCCGCCGCCCTGCATCTGGTTCATCAGGAACAGGAAGACCAGCACGATGATCACGATGGGCAGCATCGACAGCAGCAGGCTGACGAGGGTGCTCTGCTTCTCCGGGCTGATGGTGTAGCCCTCGGAGAGCGTGCTCTGGTCGTTGTCGTTGATCTGGGCCTGCAGCTTGTCGGCGATCGCGACACCCTGGTCGCCGATGTACGAGGCCTGGAACTTGCTGCCGGACTGCGGCTTGCCGGTGCCCACGGCGGGCAGCTTGGCGCCGTCCTTCAGCTGGATCTTGATGGTGTTCGAGTCACCCGTGGTGATCTGCGCCGACTTGACCTGCTTCGCGTCGATCGCTGCGACGACCTGCCCGGTGTCCACCGTCTTGAAGCCGTTCGAATCCGAAACGACCTGCATCAGCACGATGACGGCGAGGACGGCCAGCACGATCCACATGATCGGCGCACGGAAGTATCGCTTGACGTCCATCCATGCGGGGCGTTGCCGCCCCGTCCCTCCTGCCACTCAACGGCGCCGCGTGGCTGTGGGCCGCCGGCGCATTCGGTCACTGCTCATGTGAAGAGCGGTTCATTGGACCGTACCGCAGTACGCCCCCCGCGTGGCGGGAGCACGGCGATACGACGTTCTTCTATGGTCCCCCGGATCCAACGGGCGGGAACAGGCTCCTGTTCCCGTCCGTCGTCCGAACGGGTCTCAGCCGCCGTAGACGTGCGGGGCGAGGGTGCCGATGAACGGCAGGTTGCGCAGCTTCTCCGCGTAGTCGAGGCCGTAGCCGACGACGAACTCGTTGGGGATGTCGAAGCCGACGTACTTGACGTCGATCTCGACCTTCGCGGCGTCCGGCTTGCGCAGCAGGGCACAGACCTCCAGCGAGGCCGGGCCGCGCGAACCCAGGTTGCCGAGCAGCCAGGACAGGGTCAGACCGGAGTCGATGATGTCCTCGACGATCAGGACGTCACGGCCGGCGATGTCGGTGTCGAGGTCCTTCAGGATCCGCACCACACCGGACGACTTCGTGCCCATCCCGTAGGAGGAGACGGCCATCCAGTCCATGGTCACCTGCGAGTGCAGGGTGCGGGCGAGGTCCGCCATGACCATCACGGCACCCTTGAGGACGCCGACGATCAGCAGGTCCTTGCCTGCGTAGTCCCGGTCGATGCGCTCGGCCAGCTCCAGGAGCTTGGCGTCGATCTCGTCCTTGCTGATGAGCACCTTCGCGAGGTCAGCGCCCATGTCGTTCTGGTCCACCGGGGATACGTCCTCAAACGTGTCGGGGTCTGGATGGCCGGCGGCCGGCTCCCCCGGGGCATGCCAGCCCGTCAGTCGCCCTGTCGCCGAAAGACCAGCGTGCCACACCGCCGGGTCGCTTCGACGCCCCCGGGTAGGTGCAGCGGTCCCTGTCCGCGCCATCCGGTGACCAGCAGGTCGATCGTTTCCAGGTGCCGGGCGAAGAGGTCCCCGGCGGGGCAGCCCGCCCGCAGCGCGGCCCGGCGCAGCACCCGGCGGCGCACGGCGGGGGGCAGTTCGGCCAGTTTCACGGCGTCCAGCGTGCCCTCGCCCGTCCGGATGTCGCGCTCGGCGAGCGCGGCCCACTGGTCGAGCGCGTCGGCGTCGTCGCGGAACAGCCGGGCGGTGCGGGCGAGCGCCTCGACCACGCCGCCGCCCAGGTGCTTCTCCAGCACCGGGAGCACCTCGTGGCGGACCCGGGAGCGGGTGTAGGCCGGGTCGCAGTTGTGCGGGTCGTCCCAGACCGGGATCGCCTGGGCGGAGCAGGCCTGCCGGGTGGCGGCCCGGTCCAGCTCCAGCAGCGGGCGGCGGTAGCGGCCCTTCTGGGCCGGCATGCCGGCCAGCGAGCGGGAACCCGAACCGCGGGCCAGGCCCAGCAGCACCGTCTCGGCCTGGTCGTCGCGGGTGTGGCCGAGCAGGACGGCGAGGGCGCCGTGGCGCTCGGCGGCCTCGTCCAGCGCCGCGTAGCGGGCGTCCCGGGCGGCGGCCTCGGGCCCGCCGTCCCGGCCGACCCGCACGGCGACCGCCTCGACCGGCTCCAGGCCCAGCTCGCGCAGCCGGCCGGCGACCTGGTCGGCGCGCTCGGCGGAGCCCGGCTGCAGGCCGTGGTCGACGGTGACGGCGCCGACCCGCAGGCCGATCTTGGGGGCCTCGAAGGCGGCCGCGATGGCGAGGGCCATGGAGTCCGCGCCGCCACTGACGGCGACCAGGACGAGCGGCGAGCCGGGCGCGGCGGGGGTGCGGGGCAGCCCGGACGGGTGGCGGTGGGCGTTGCCGATCAGCGTGGTGCCGACGGCGGCGGGCAGCGCGGCGGCGGCCAGCGGCACGCCGCCGGTGCGCTCGCGCGGCTCCCGGACGGGCGCGGTGAAGGTGGAGCCGGCCTCGGCGGCGAGGTCGGCGAGGGTGCGGCGAACGGCCAGGCGTATCGCGGCGACGGCGGGGTGAGGGCCCACGGCGACGACTCCTCGGCGGAGGGGGGACAGGACGACGGTGGGCGCGGCGGGGGACCGCGCATCCGTGAGCACCCTGTTACCGGGCGCTCACAGATGGTGGCAGAAAGGAGGCACCCGCTACGCCACCCGCGCCTCCAGTACGACCACGGTCCCACGTTCGGGTGAATGAAGAAACGTATCTTCACCCGCCATGTGCACGGCTGGACCACCCGTACGAACGGGTTTCGGCGGCCCGCCTCGCCGTCTCACCGCGCGACGCGGGCCACCCAGGCGGCGGGGTCGTGGATCTCCTCCTTGGTCGGCAGGGTGTTCGGCGAGGTCCAGACCCGGTTGAAGCCCTCCATGCCGACCTGCTCGACGACGCCCCGGACGAAGACCGCGCCGTCCTGGTACTGGCGCAGCTTGGCGTCCATGCCGAGCAGCCGGCGCAGCACCAGGTCGAGCCGGTTGGCACCGCGGTCGCGGCGCTGCTGGAACTTCTCGCGGATCTCGGCGACGCTCGGCACCACGGCCGGGCCCACCCCGTCCATCACCACGTCCGCGTGCCCCTCCAGCAGGGACATCACGGCGGTCAGCCGGCCGAGGATCTCCCGCTGGGCGGGCGACTGGACGATCTCCAGCAGGCCGGCCGAGGCGGCGTTGTCGCCCCGGGCGCCGCCCAGGCCCGGCAGCCCGGCCCCCAGCGAGCCGGCGGCGTCGCGCAGCCGCTCCAGCAGCGCACCCGGGTCGACGTCCGTCTCGGCCAGGAAGGACTGCACCTCGGACTGGATGTGGTCGCGCAGCCAGGGCACCGCGGTGAACTGGGTGCGGTGGGTCTCCTCGTGCAGACAGACCCAGAGCCGGAAGTCGGCCGGGTCGACGTCCAGCTCCCGCTCCACGTGCACGATGTTCGGCGCCACCAGCAGCAGCCGCCCGGGGCCGGGGCCCTCGGGGCCCAGACGCGGCTTGTCGAACAGCGCGGCCGGGCTGTCCGGCGCCTCCAGTGAGGGCTCGGCCGGGGCGAAGGTCTCGTACTGGCCGAGCACCTTGGTGGCCAGGAACGCCAGCAGCGCACCGACCTCGATGCCGGTGGCCTTCTCCCCCACCGTGCCGAACACCGCGGAGGCCGACCCGTTCGTCCGGCGCGCCTGCAGCTTCTCCACCAGCGGCTGCACGATGGTGCGGAAGCCCGCCACGTTGGCCCGCACCCAGCCGGGCCGGTCCACGATCAGCACCGGGGTCGCGGCCGCCTCGGCCAGGCTGCTGGAGCGCATGCCGGTGAACTCCCGGACGTGCTCCTCGGCCGCCAGGGCGTGCCGGCGCAGTTCGGCGACCACCGCGGCCGCCTCGGCCCGGCTCACCTCCGGCCCCGGCCGCACCAGCCTGGTCGCGGTCGCGACCGCGAGATTCCAGTCGACCATGTCGGCACCGCCGCTCGCGCTCGTCATGCCCTCACCGTACGTGCTCCCGCTCGCCTGGGGGAGCCGGTACGGCCGGTCCATGGCCACCCGGCGACCACCCATCCGGCCGGGACGTACCCGCACCGGACCCGCGCCATGCCACCACCCCCACCCGGGGGCGGCCCGACTCGCCTGCCCCCGCACGGAGTTGCGGTTCCCTCACCACCGCGGCCCTCCGACGACGCGCTCCACGGAACGGCGACCCCCACCCCGGCACCCGCCGACGCCCCGGGGCGTGCGGTCCTCGCCGAAGCTCGGCCCCACCTCGGGACAGGACGCCGACGCGGGCCCGGCACGCAACTCCCGCCAGAACCACGACCACCCCGCGGCTGCGCCCTCCCATGGCGCGCGGATTCCGCCGGGGCTGCGGCCGCCCGGCGTCCGCGCCCTCCCGCGCCCGCCTGCCGCTGGGCGGAGGGCGGTCCGGCCGAGCCGGTCGCGTGGAGCACCGCCGGCGCTCGCGGGAGGGAGTGCGGGGCGCCGGGTGCGACGCGGGCCGGTGCACGGTTCGGGGTGAGCCGGGCATGGCCGGGCCCGGAGGCCCGGCTCAGCGCCCCGGCGGGCCGGTCGGCCCCTGCCTGCCCGAACGGCAGGCGCCCGCCACGTCGGCTCCGTCGTCCTCGTCTGTCGGCTGGGCCTTCTCTTTCGGAGGTCACCGCCGATGCACGCACTCCACCGACGCCCGCTGAGCCGACGTGATCCGAAGGAAAGGGCCTAGTGGCAGCCGCAGGCGGCCAGGCGGGCCACGACGCGGTCCATGGCCGTGCGGGCGGTGTCGGCGGGGGCGGTGGTGCGGGTCATCAGGGCGAAGGTGAGCAGGCGGCCGTCGGCGTCCACGACGGTGCCCGCCAGGGTGTTGACGCCGCTCAGGCTGCCGGTCTTGGCGCGGACCAGGCCGGCCGCGTCGGCGGCGCCCGAGGTGGAGCCGAAGCGCTTGCCGAGGGTGCCGGTGAACCCGGCGATCGGCAGGCCGGTCAGCACCGGCCGCAGCGTCGGGTGCTGCGCGGAGGCGGCGAGCGCGAGCAGCTTGACCAGGGCGACCGGCGGGACCGCGTTGCCGGTGTGCAGGCCACTGCCGTCGTTGAGCACCACGCCGGTGGTCGGCACGCCGAGCCGGGCGAGTTCCTGGGTGACGGCGGTGGCGGCGCCCTCGAAGCTGGCCGGCTGGCGGGCGGCGAGCGCGGCCTGCCGGGCGATCGCCTCGGCGAGGGTGTTGTCGGAGGTGGTCAGCAGCCGCTCGACCAGCCGGGCCACGGTGGGCGAGTCGACCCGGCCCAGCACGGGGGCGTCGGCGGCGGCCGGGGCGGCGGCCTGCTTCGCCTTGCTCTGGACGGTGATGCCCTGGGCCTTGAGCAGGGCGGCGAAGGCCTCGGCGGCCGACTCCGCCGGGTTGGGGACGCGGGCGGGCGCGTCCTCGCGGCTCTTCGGGTCGACCTTGCCCTCGTCGACCATCAGCGGCGTCACCGCGGCGATGTTCTCGCCGTCGTGGTTCTTGTGCAGCGGGCTGCCGGTGTAGAGCGAGACGTCGTAGTCGAGCACGACGGTGGTGGTGCCCTCGCCCTTCAGCGCGGCGGCGGTCTGCCGGGCCAGCGCGTCCAGCGAGGCGGGGGCGGTGTCCTGGTCGGCGGGGACGCCGCCGATCTGCACCTGGTCGGCGGGGAGCGCGGTCAGCGTCGGGTCACCACCACCCACGAGGGTGATCCCTCCGGTGGCCGTGTTCTTGACGACCCGGGTGGTCAGCCGGGTGTCACCGGGGATCAGCGACAGGGCCGCGACCGCGGTGGCCAGCTTGGTGGTGGACGCCGGGGTGGCGGCGGTGTTCTCCCCGCTCCCGTAGAGGAGTTGGCCGTCGGCGGCGTCCGCGACGGCGAGGCCGTAGGTCCCGAGGTTCTTGTCGGCGAGCACGGAGGCGAGCGCCTGCTGGAGGCCCTGGGCGGTGGGCAGGCCGGTGCCCGGCCCGGCCTCGGCGGCGGCCAGCACCGTCCCGGCGGGGGCCGGGCGGACGGCTCCGGTGGGCTTGGCGGCGGCCGGAGCGGTGGAGGCGCCGGAGGGCCCGGTGGTGCCCGTGGTTCCGGCGGTGCCGTTGGGGCCCGGCGCACCGGGGGCGGCGGTGGTCCCGGTGGCGCTCGTGGACGGGTGGGGCGACTCGCCGCCCCGGTGCCCCGGGCGGTTGCCCTTGTCCCCCTGGCCGCCCTGGCCGCCCCTGTCGTCGTGCCGGCCGTTGCCCTCGTCCTCGTCCCCCTGGGCGTTCCCGGTGGACCGGCCGCCCGGGGAGGCCGATCCCGTCGGCGTCGCGGACGGCTGCGCGTACGCACCACCCGTGCCGAGCACCGTCCCGGCGACCAGCAGCGCCGCCCCGAACAGCCCGGCGGCCGTCCCCCCGCGTCGGTTCCCCGACCCAGCCCCTGCACGCACCGACCCGGCCCCTTTCCTGAGCACTCACTCCCGTAGGAGACACTTGGATTCTGTCAGTCCCTACCTTGGAGGAACCGTTGGAGTTCGACGTCCTTATCGAAATCCCGAAGGGCTCTCGTAACAAGTACGAGGTCGACCACGAGAGCGGCCGCCTGCGGCTCGACCGGATGCTCTTCACCTCGACCCGCTACCCGGCCGACTACGGCTACGTCGAGGGCACGCTCGGCGAGGACGGCGACCCGCTGGACGCCCTGGTCATCCTGGACGAGCCGACCTTCCCGGGTTGCCTCATCAAGTGCCGCGCCATCGGCATGTTCCAGATGACCGACGAGGCCGGCGGCGACGACAAGCTGCTCTGCGTCCCGGCGACCGACCCGCGCTGGGAGCACCTGCGGGACATCCACCACGTCTCGGAGTTCGACCGCCTGGAGATCCAGCACTTCTTCGAGGTCTACAAGGACCTGGAGCCGGGCAAGTCGGTCGAGGGTGCCAACTGGGTCGGCCGCGCCGAGGCCGAGGCCGAGGTCACCGCGTCGATCAAGCGCCTGGCGGAGCAGGGCGGTCACTGAGCCGTCGTGCCCATCTCGTCCGTCCGGCGGTCCGTCCGCCGAGGCGCTTCGGGGTAGGTCGAGGCAGTCGGAGGCCGGGATTCGCGGAGTCGTTCCGCGGGTCCCGGCCTTCGCCGTTCCCGGGGGCCGGCGGTTCTTCCCGACACCCTGTCGGCATGACGTGAGCTTAGGTTAGGCTAACCAAAGCAATCGGGGGCGTACTCGATCTCTGGAGGCCCGCATGCCCATACCCGAGCAGCCCGTCGTCCCGTTCTCCACCGTGCTGCGCACCGCCAGCAGTGCCGAGCACGAGGCCGCGGAACAGTCGTCCTTCATGAGCCGGCTGCTCGGCGGGCACCTGGGAATCGACGCCTACGCCGACCTCACCGGCCAGCTCTGGTACGTCTACCGCGCGCTGGAGGAGCGGACCGCCGAGCTGTCGGAACACCCGGTGGCCGGGCCGTTCATCGACCCCGCGGTGCTGCGGACCGACGCCATCGAGCGCGACCTGGCCCACCTGCGGGGCCCGCGGTGGCGCGAGGGGCTCGCCCCGCTGCCCGCCACCGCCGCCTACGTCGCGCGGCTGGAGGAGCTGGCGGCCGAGTGGCCGGCGGGGTACGTCGCGCACCACTACACCCGCTACCTGGGCGACCTGTCGGGTGGTCAGATCATCCGAGGCATCGCCGAGAAGACCTGGGGCTTCGAGCGCAAGGGCGACGGCGTGCGGTTCTACGTCTTCGAGCAGGTCGACAACCCGGCCGCGTTCAAGCGCGACTACCGGGCCAAGCTGGACGCCGCCGGGCTGGCCATGGACGAGGTCGAGCGCCGCCGGGTGGTCGAGGAGTGCAAGCGCGCCTTCCAGCTGAACGGCGCCCTCTTCCGCGACATGGACACCCGGTACCCGCTGAGCGCCTGAACAACCGAACGACCGATCGTGAGCGGGAAGTCGGCCGGGCCGACTTCCCGCTCACGGGTGGTCGGGCAGGTCGGTGAGCCGTTCGATGCGGAGCACCGCCTCGTCCGCGCCGAGCCCGGTCGGGGTCAAGACGGCCTCGAAGTACTCCAGGAGGCCGAAGCGGGCCGGCTTGGCGCGCTGCTGATCGGGATCCCCATGGGTGAGAACGGCCAGGCGCGGTCCTCGGGGAAGGTGTTTCAGGGCCTCCAGGCACGGCCGCACGTCGGGGTAGCACCGCCAGGACTCCTCGAAACACCGTGAGGTAGCGCTCGGCGATCCGGGCGTCCAGCAGGCCGGGGTCCGTCGGAACCGGCTCGCCGAGCGCGGACAGGAAGGCGCGGCGGCTGCGTCGGTGGTGCTCGGCGAAGGAGCACCGGCCGGCCAGGTACTCCCGCATGTGGCGCGCCTCCAGCGCCCACCACAACGACGTCAACTCCCCCGGCGAAGCCGTCGCGTTGGGCGCGTCCTGGACAATCCGGCCGATCGTCTCGAAGACCGCGCTCCGGTGATCGACCAGGGTGCCGTCCAGATCGAAGACGATCACATCCGCCCTCCGGCGATCATCCCGTGGCGCCCGTCCCTGGCGCCAGGGGTCCACACGGCGCAGGCACGCGCGCGGGAAGTCGACGGGGCCGACTTCCCGCGCGAGCCCGGTGGGCCTCGCTCAGGCCGGGCGAGGCCCACCGGAAGCTGTCCGGCGGGTGGGCAACCCGCCTGCCGGAGCAGGAAGTCGGACCCGCCGACTTCCCACTCCGGACCTTCGGATCAGGCGCTGGTGGACTTGCGGTGGCGGGCCAGGGCGGTGGCACCGCCGCCGAGCAGGAGCAGACCGGCGGCGGTGGCCAGGAGGGGGGCCACCGGGGTGGAGGAGCCGGTGGCGGCGAGCGAGCCGGGGGCACCGGCCGTCGTGCCTCCCGTGGTGGTCAGGGAGGCGCCGCCGACCGTGCCGGTGCCGCTGCCGCCGGCGCCCCCGGTGGAGCCGGTCGTGCCGGTCGCACCGGTCGCACCGGTCGTGGTGCCGCCCGCCGTGCCGCCGGTGGGCTGGGTGGTGGGCAGCTGGGCGTTCTTGTCGAAGGCCAGCGAGACGGTGACCGGGTCGAGGGCCTCGCCCGCCTTGTAGTTGGCGAAGGCCGGAACGCCCTCGGCGGTCAGGGTGGCCGGGACGGCGTCGAGCGTCACCACGCCGTTGACCGGGGCGAGGTTCGCCCTGGAGAGGTCGAGCTTCGCGATCCGGGCGCCGGACAGCGAAGTCGTCTTCCCGTCCAGGGACTTGGCGGTGACGTCGGCCGTCAGGTAGGCGCCGTCCTTGGAGATGCTCAGGCCGAGCTTGGAGAGGGCGGTGTCGAGCTGGTATCCGCCACCGGCGGCCGGGTGTCCCAGGAAGCGCACCGAGCCGGCGAAGCCCGCCGACAGCGCGTGGCTCTTGGTGTTGTAGCTGCCGCTGGCGCCGCCGAAGCGGTAGTCGGCCGCGCCGCCGCCGAACTCGACCTTGCCGTTGGCCACCGGGCTCTGCAGGTACTTGCGGAAGCTCTCCTTGACCTGCCAGTCCAGAGTTCCGTTGACGACGGCGAGTTCACCGTTGCCGCCGGGAGCGGTGGACGGGGACGAGGTCACGGACGGCGAGGAGGTGGCCGTCGGGGACTGCGTGGCGGCCGGCGAGGCAGTGGCCGTGGGCGAGGCTGTTGCGGACGGCGTGGCGGTGGCTGTGGGCTCGGCGGTCGGCGAGGCGGTCGCGGTGGGCTCGGCGGTCGGAGTGGCCGTCGCCGTCGCCGTCGGAGTGGCCGTAGGCGTGGCCGTAGCGGTGGGGGTGGCCGTCGGGGACGGGGTGGCCGGGCTCTGCTTGAGCAGCAGCGCCAGCGGATCCATGTCCGCCCCGGCCTGGTAGAAGCCCGCGAACGCCTTGGCCCCCTCCTCCGTCAGCTTCGCCGCCGTCGGCACGCCCGTCGTGGTGTCCCGGCCGACGGTGAAGGTCACCAGCGGCACGTCGTCCCGCTTGGTGACCTCCGTCGCGCCCGTCGACTCCTTGGAGGCGGTGTCGGCGGTCAGCGTGCCGGCCGTCCCCGCCGTGGTGATCTTCAGATCGCTCAGCGCGACGTCCAGCGCGCCGTGGTGGGCGGTGAACCGCACCCCGCCGGTGAAGGCCGAGGTCAGGACGTGCGTCCCCAGGTCGTAGCGCGCGCTCGCCAGCCCGAAGTGGAAGGTCCCGTCGGCGTTGGTGGTCGCGCCGCCGCTCAGCTCCACCGCGCCCTGGCCGACCGGGCCGGTGACGTAGTTGCGGAAGCCGGCCTTCACCCCCCAGTCCAGCGCGCCGGTGTCGTACGTGACGCTGCCCGGCGCGCCGGCGCCGAAGGCCAGGGCCGGGGCACCGAAGGCGGTCAGGCCGAGGCCGGCGGTGACGGCGGCCAGGGCGGCCAGCCGGGTGCGGTTGCGGGACATGGGGGAACTCCGATCGATGAGCGGGGGAAGCGGGTGTGGAGGGGGTCAGGCGCGACGGCGGCGGACGAGGAACAGGCCTCCGCCCGCGAGCAATGCGGCGGTGAGCAGACCGCCGGCCACCACGGCCGCCGTCGGGACGCCGTCCGGGCCCCCGGCGCCGGTGGCGGCGGCGACCGGCGCGGCGGACGGGCTCGCCGGAGCGACCGCCGGGGCGCTGCCGATGTCCGGCAGCGGCGGGAGGGCGGCGGCCGGGTCGAGCGCGACGGCGAAGCTCAGCGGGTCCATCGCGGTGCCCGCCGGGTAGAGGCCACCGAGGGCCTTGCCGCCCGGCTCGGTGAGCGTGAGCGGCAGCTCGACGGCCTTGAGCAGCCCGCCCTCGGCGGCGAGTCCGGCCGGGTCGAAGGTCGCCAGCTCGACGCCGGTGAGCTGCTGCGTGGCGCCGTCCGGCGTGCGGCCGGAGACGTCGGCGCGCAGCAGGCCCTTGCCGTCGGCGACGGTGACGCCCGGGTTCGCCAGGGTGAGGTCCAGACCGTAGGCGTCGCCGCTCTTCAGACCGGTGAAGCGGACGCTGCCGGAGAAGGCGGCGCTCAGCGCGCCGCTCGCCGGGTCGTAGCTGCCCCTGGCGGGCGTCCAGCGGAAGAACGCGCCGCCGTCCGCCGCACCGCCGGCGGGCTCCCACCGGCCCTGGGCGATCGAGCCGGTGACGTAGTCGCGGAAGGTCCGGCGCACGCCCCAGTCGAGCGCGCCGTTGCCGAACTCGGTGGCGGCGGCGGCCTCAGCGGTGGCCGGGGCCGGGGTTTCGGCCGGAGCCGCCGGGGCGGTCGACGACGGCGCGGCGCTCGGCGCCGCGGTCGCGGTCGCGCTCGGCGCGGCGGTCGGCGTCGCCGTGGCGCTCGGTGCGGCCGGGGTCTGGGTCTGGGTCTGGGTCGGCTGCGCCGCCGGGAGGTTGACCGACAGACTGACCGGGTCGAGCGCCGTCCCGGCGGTGTAGAACCCGCCGAAGGCCCTGGCGCCCGCGTCGGTCAGCGTCGCCGGGACGTTGCTGAGCGTCAGGGTGCCGGCCGCGCCGCGCAGGTCGACGCCGGCCAGCGAGAGCTCCGCCAGCTTGGCCTGGCTCGCGCTGCTGACCTGGCCGGTCTCCCGGGACTTGCTGCTGACGTCCGCGTACAGCCCGGCCGCGCCGCCCGCGGCGGCCCGGAAGGTGAGCCTCCCGATGCTCAGGTCCAGCGCGTTGGCGCCGTTCTCCTGGTGCCCGGTGAACCGGACCCCGCCGGAGAACGCGGCGCTCAGCGCGCCGCTCGCCGGGTCGTAGGCGCCGGTGGCGGAGTGGAACCGGAAGCCGCTGCCGGCCACCGTGGCCGCGCCGCCGGTGAGCGACCAGTTCCCCTGCGCGATGGGCCCGGTGACGTACGTCAGGAAGGACTGCTTGATCCCCCAGTCGAGCCGCCCGCCGGACACCCGCCCCTCGGCCGCCACCGCCTGGCCGGGCAGCAGGGCGACCGTCAACAGGGCCGCCAGGGCGGCCACCAGTCCGGCGGTCGGACGGCGGAGCCGATGGGGCAGAGGCACGCGGATCACTCCTCGGCGTGACAGGGGAAAACGGGGTCGGCACACCACCGACCCCCTTGCGAGATTTAGGTAAGGCTAACCTAATATATGAGTCAAGAGCCCCGCCGGGCACCCCCGCACCCCACCCACCGGCGGCGACAACTCCCGACGAAGGGAACGACGTTGAGCAGCAGTACCACCCGACATCGGGCCGCCCGCGGCCCCGCGATCCTGCTGCTCCTCCTCGGCCTGCTGCTCGCCCTGACCGCCTGCGGCTCGGCCACCGGTGCCGCCGGCGCGGCCGCCGGAACGGGCTCGCGCGCCCCGGACAGGGTCGAGCCGCTGCCCGGCGCACCGACCCCGCGGCTCCCCGCCACCGCGGCCTCCGCCGACGGCCGGACGACCACCGTCACCAGCGCCGAACGGATCATCCCGCTCAACGGCAGCCTGGCCGAGATCGTCTTCAGCCTCGGCCTCGGCCCCAAGGTCGTCGCCCGGGACGTCTCCACCACCTTCGAGCAGGCCGCCGCCCTGCCCGTGATCACCCAGGCCCACGACGTCTCCGCCGAGGGCGTGCTCTCCCTCCACCCGACCGTCGTGCTCGCCGACCGCTCCACCGGCCCGGCCGAGGCCGTCGCGCAGATCCGCGCGGCCGGCGTCCCGCTGCTCGTCCTGGACGACGCCAAGCGGCTGGAGGACGTCGGCCCGCGCATCGACGCCGTCGCCGCCGCCCTCGGAGTCCCCGACGCCGGGCGGCAGTTGAAGGAGCGCACCGAACAGCGGATCACCGAGGCCAGGGCCGCCCTGCCCGCCGTCGAGCGCCGCCCCAAGGTCGCCTTCCTCTACCTGCGCGGCAGCGCCTCGGTCTACCTGCTCGGCGGCCCGGCCTCCGGCGCCGGCTCGCTGATCGAGGCGGTCGGCGGCGAGGACGCCGGCACCGCCGCCGGACTGAGCGGCGACTTCACCCCGCTCACCAGCGAGGCCCTGGTCAAGGCCGCCCCCGACGCGATCCTGGTGATGAGCAAGGGCCTCGACTCCGTCGGCGGCGTCGACGGCCTGCTCAAGCTGCCCGGCGTCGCCCAGACCCCGGCCGGGCTCGACCGCCGGATCGTCTCCGTCGAGGACGGCCAACTGCTCAGCTACGGCCCGCGCACCCCGCAGGTGATCCGCGGGATCGCCGAGCAGCTCTACCCGAAGGCCGCCGAGTGACCGCCGCCGTCACCGGCAAGAGCCTCCCGGTGGCCAAGCGCACCAGCCGCACCGCCCTGCTCACCGCCGGCCTCGCCGCCGCCCTGGTGCTCTGCGCCCTGCTCGCGGCCGGCATCGGCGCCTACCGCATCCCGCTCGGCGACATCCTCGCCTCCTTCGGCCACCGGCTCGGCCTCGGCGGCCACGCCCTCGACCGCGTCCCCGAGTCGGTGCTCTGGAACGTCCGGCTGCCCCGGGTGGTGCTCGCCCTGCTGGTCGGCGCCTCGCTCGGCTGCGCCGGCGCGCTGATGCAGGGCGTGTTCGGCAACCCGCTCGCCGAACCGGCCGTCATCGGCGTCTCCTCCGGCGGCGCGGTCGGCGCGGTCGGCTGCATCGTGCTCGGCCTGGACGCGCTCGGCACCTGGACGGTGACCGCCTCCGCCTTCGCCACCGGCCTGCTGACGGTCTTCGCGGTCTACGCGATGTCCCGCTCCGGCGGCCGCACCGAGGTGGTCACGCTGATCCTCACCGGCGTCGCGGTGAACGCCTTCTGCGGCGCGCTGATCGGCCTGTTCCTGTTCACCGCCGACTCCGCGGCGATCAGCCAGGTCACCTTCTGGCAGCTCGGCTCGCTCTCCCAGGCCACCTGGGGCAAGGTGCTCGCCGTCCTCCCGTTCGCGCTCGCCGGCCTCGCCGCCGCACCCCGCTACGCCCGCTCGCTGGACCTGCTCGCCCTCGGTGAGCGGCCCGCCCGCCACCTCGGCGTGGACGTCGAGCGGATGCGGCTGGTGCTGATCACCCTCGTCGCCCTGCTCACCGCCGCCGCCGTCGCGGTCAGCGGCATCATCGGCTTCGTCGGCCTGGTCGTCCCGCACCTGCTGCGGATGGTCGCCGGGCCCGGCCACCGCTTCCTGCTGCCCGCCTCCGCGCTCGGCGGCGCGCTCGTGCTGGTCGCCGCCGACCTCGCCGCGCGCACCCTGGCCGAGCCGGCCGAGCTCCCGCTCGGCGTGCTCACCGCGCTGATCGGCAGCCCGTTCTTCTTCTGGCTGCTGCGCCGCACCAGGACCAAGCAGGGAGGCTGGGCATGAGGATCGGTACCCTGCGCACCCGCCCCGAGGTGCCCGAACGGCCCGCCCCGGGCAGCGAACTGCTCACCGCCGAGGCGGTCCGGCTGACCGTCGGCGGGCGCGACCTGCTGGCCGGCGCGGACGTCCGGGTCACCGCCGGCGAGGTGGTCGCCCTGCTCGGGCCGAACGGCGCGGGCAAGTCCACCCTGCTCTCCGTGCTCGCCGGGGACCTCGTGCCGACCGCCGGCGAGGTCCGGCTGGACGGCCGCCCGCTGGCCGGCTACCGGCCCGCCGACCTCGCCCGGCGCCGCGCGCTGCTGCCGCAGGCGGCCGCGCTGTCCTTCCCGTTCCCGGCCGACGAGGTGGTCCGGATGGGCCGCGCCCCCTGGGCCGGCACCGCGGCCGCCGCCGAGGACGAACGGGTGGTCGCCGAGGCGATGGCCGCGACCGAGTCCGCCGCCTTCGCCGGGCGGCCGTTCACCGCCCTGTCCGGCGGTGAACGGGCCCGCGTCGCGCTGGCCCGGGTGCTCGCCCAGCGCACCGCCCTGCTGCTGCTCGACGAGCCCACCGCCGCGCTCGACCTGCGCCACCAGGAACTGGTGCTGCGCCTGGCCCGCACCCGGGCCGCCGCCGGGGACGGCGTGGTCGTCGTGCTGCACGACCTGTCGCTGGCGGCGGCCTACGCGGACCGGGTGGTGCTGCTGACCGGCGGCGCGACGGTCGCCGACGGGCCGGTGGCCGAGGTGCTGCGCGCCCCGCTGCTCAGCGAGGTGTACGGACACCCGGTCGAGGTACTGCCGCACCCGCGCACGGGACTGCCGCTGGTGCTGCCGGAACGCGGGTGACTCAGCCCTCGTCCTCCAGCCGGAAGCCGACCTTCATGCACACCTGGTAGTGCTTGATCCGCCCGTCGGCGAGGTGACCCCGGACCTGCGAGACCTCGAACCAGTCGAGGTGGCGCAGCGTCCGGGAGGCGCGATCGATGCCGTTGCGGATCGCGGCGTCGACGCTCTCCGTCGAGGACCCGACGATCTCGGTCACCCGGTACACATGCTCGCTCATGGCGGACTCCTCAGCTGTGCGACGGCCCCCGGTCCACGGTGCACCGGGGGCCGTCCGTCCGCACGCGGAGCCGACCGGGCGGACGACCCCCGCCCCGCGCCGCACGCCGGAGGCGAGCGGGCGGATCACAGGGTGGCGCGGACCTCGCCGACCCGGGTGCCGCCGCCGTGCAGGGGGGAGGCGGCGATGCGGTCCAGGGTGCCGTCCGCGGTGGTCACCCCGAGGCGGCGCAGCGCGGCGGCCAGGACCGGGCCGCGGGCCCGCTCGGCGCCGTCGTCGATCTTGAAGGCGAGCGCCCGCCCGTCCGGCAGCGCCACCGCCTGGACGGCCTCCGCGCCCATCTTGGCGAGCGCGCCGGGCACCGCCCGCATCAGCCGGGTGTCGGCCCGGCGGGTGCCGGCCACGTACTCGGGGTGCGCCCGCATCGCGTCGGCGACCCGGCGCTGCGGGGTGCCGGGCTCGGCCAGCACCAGCGCGCGGTAGGCGCGGGCCAGGCCGGTCAGGCTGACGGCCAGCAGCGGCGCGCCGCAGCCGTCCACCCCGGCGTGTGCGGCCGGCTCGCCGACGGACTCCTCCAGGGCCTCGCGGGCCAGCCGCTGGACCGGGTGGGCCGGGTCGAGGTAGCCGTCGGTGGGCCAGCCGTTGGCCGCGCAGGCGGCCAGCCAGCCGGCGTGCTTGCCGGAGCAGTCCATCAGGATCGGCTCGCGGTCGCCGCCCCAGCGCAGGTGCAGCTCCGCCTCCAGGTCGTCGAGCGGGAGGTCGGCCGGGGTGCGCAGGGCGGACTCGTCCAGCCCCGCACCGGCGAGGATCCGCCGTACACCATCGAGGTGAAACGATTCTGCGGAGTGGCTGGAGGCGGCCAGCGCCAGCAGCTCGCCCTCGATCGCCAGCCCGGCCCGCAGCGTGGCCACGGCCTGGAACGGCTTGGCGCAGGACCGCGGGAAGACCGGCGCGTCCGGCGCGCCCAGCGCGAACTCGACCGAGCCGTCGGTGCCCAGCAGCACCAGCGAACCGTGGTGCCGGCCCTCGACGAAGCCCGAGCGGACGACTTCGGCGAGCACGGGCAGGGCGGCGGAATTGGACATGGCGAAAGCCTTCCGGGGTGAGGGTGAGCCGGGGGCGAGCCGGGCCCCGCCCCGCCCCGGGCGGCCCCGCACCTGTCAGAGCGGGCCGCCTGCGAGCAGGTCGTCGACCCGTGCTTCCCCATCACGGTACCTGCGGGTGATTTCGGCGTTGCAGCCGTCCGCCGTCCTCAGCAGCCGCTGCCGCCGTCCGGACACCTCCCGCTCGTGCGCCCGCAGCCGTTCCAGCGCCGCCAGCAGCTCCTCGGCCGGGTGCGCCGCCAGGTCGGCCAGCTGGACGTCGCCCATCAGCGCGTCCGCCTCCAGCTGGGACTGCTCCCCGCGCGGCGGCCCCAGCGTGACGTGCCGGGCCGAGCGGCGGACGGTGGACGGCGCGTCCGTCAGGATGGCCGGCAGCCGCGCCAGCAGGGCGCCGGCCGGCTCCGCCGCGTCCGCCGGACCCACCGGCCTGGCGGCACCGGCGCCGGCCCCGCCTCCGGCCACGGGCCGCCGGTCCAGCTCGGCCAGCAGGATGTCCATCCGGCCGTGCAGCAGCCGTCGCAGGTAGGAGAGGTCGGCCTCCTGCTCCAGGGTCTCCCGGCGCAGGGTCCGCAGCTGGTCCAGGCCCAGTCCTCCGAGGTCCGGCCCGGGGCCGGCCCCGGGCCCCTCGGGCAGCCGCCCGTACCGGTCCTGCGCCGCGCTGATCGCGTCCATCAACCAACCCACCTGCCGTCGTCCCGATCCCACCCGCTCGCGGCGCCCCGTCGCCTGCCGCAGGTCCGGCCCGTCAACCGCCGCGCGCGCCGGTGGCGCGTTCCCGTCCGGAGGCACGCCCGGACGCCCACGAAGGTTCCCGCCCCCGGCCGCGGCCACCCCGCGGGGCGACACGACCAGAACGCCTGACCCATGGGCCCGGCCGCCCGGCCGGACCGGGCCCGGCGCGGCGGACCTCGGCGCCCCGGACCCCGGGCGCGTCCGACCGCCCCCGCCTGGTGCGGCGGAGCGGCGGGCCCGCCCTCGTACGGTCCCCCAGCGTGCCACCCCGCCCGGCGCCGCCGCACCGCCCGTGCACCCGAACGGCCCCCTGGCGAAGAGGGGTGGCTGATACGACCGAAGCTTTTCGCAGGGAGAACGCCGCCATGGCGCACGCAGGCGCACGCTACCCGGCGCGCGCCCAGGGACAGAGCGCCCCAGGGGCCTGCTCACGCCCCCCTGCGACTCCGGCAGAATGGCCGCATGCGAGCAGTGGTGCAGCGAGTGGCCGAGGCCCGGGTGACGGTGGCCGGCGAGACCGTCGGCGCGATCGAGGAGCCCGGGCTCTGCGTCCTGGTCGGCGTCACCCACGACGACACCCCCGCCAAGGCGGCCCAGCTGGCCCGCAAGCTCTGGACCCTGCGGCTGCTGCCCGCGAACGACGAGGGTGTCGAACAGTCCTGTTCCGACATCGGAGCGCCCCTGCTGGTCATCAGCCAGTTCACGCTCTACGGCGACGCCCGCAAGGGGCGCCGCCCCACCTGGAACGCCGCCGCGCCGGGCCCGGTCGCCGAGCCGCTGGTGGACGAGGTGGTCGCCCGGCTGCGCGCACTCGGCGCCAAGGTCGAGACCGGCCGTTTCGGCGCCGACATGAAGGTCGCCCTGGTGAACGACGGCCCGTTCACCGTCCTCGTCGAGGTCTAGGGTCCGTCCGCCCTACTGCGGGACGATCACGTCCTGCGTGCCCGGCACCGTGCCGGCCAGCAGCACCGCGTCCACCGGGACGTTCCGCTTCACGATGGCCAGCGCGATCGGCCCCAGCTCGTGGTGGCGCGCCGAGGAGGTGACGAAGCCGAGCGCCCGCCCCTCCGGGTCCGAGGCGAGCCGCACCTGCGTCCCGTGCGGGGGCAGCACCTCCTCGGTGCCGTCCAGGTGCAGGAAGACCAGCCGGCGCGGGGGCCGCCCCAGGTTGTGCACCCGGGCCACCGTCTCCTGGCCCCGGTAGCAGCCCTTCTGCAGGTGGACGGCGGTGTCCAGCCAGTCCACCTCGTGCGGGATGGTCCGGTGGTCGGTCTCGAAGCCGAGCCGCGGCCGGTGGCCCTCGATCCGCAGCGCCTCGTACGCCCAGACGCCGGCCGCCGGGCCGTAGCCCGCCGTCCGCTGCGCCAGCTCGGCGCGCGGCAGGAAGAGGTCCCGTCCGTACGACAGCTCGCGGACGGCCGCCGCGCCCTCGGCGGAGGCGGTGGAGCCGGCCGGCAGGTGGACCACCGCGTAATCGGCGGTCGCGTCGGCGACCTCGACCCGGTAGAAGAACTTCATGCTCTCCAGGTAGCCGACCAGCGCCTGCTGGGTGCCCGGCTCGACGTGCGCCCAGGTGGTGGTGCCGTCGTCGACCAGGTAGAGGGCGTGCTCGACGTGCCCGTTCGGGGAGAGCACCAGCGCCTCGGTGGCCTGCTGCGGCGGCAGCGCGCTGACGTGCTGGGTGACCAGCAGGTGCAGCCAGCTCAGCCGGTCCTCGCCGGTGACGGTGAGCACGCCGCGGTGCGAGAGGTCGACGAACCCGGCGCCTCGGGCGAGGCTCCGTTGCTCGCGGAAGAGGTCGCCGTAGTGGGCGGCGACGCCCTCGTCGGTTCCCTCGGCGGGGACGGCTCCGGGCAGCGCAAGCAGCGGACTCTTCAGACCGGTCATACCGGCAAGCTTACGACCGCCCCGCGGCGCGCTCGGCGGTGCAGTCGGCGCAGCGGCCGAAGATGGCGAAATGCTTGAGGTCGGTGTCGAAGCCGTGCTGGGCGCGGAGGCTGTCGATCAGCGGCTGGGCGATCTCGGTGCCGGTCTCGGTGACCTTCTCGCAGTCCCGGCAGACCAGGTGGAGGTGGTGGTGACGGCCGGCCAGGTGGTAGGTCGGTGCGCCGTGGCCGAGGTGGGCGTGCGAGACCAGGCCCAGCTCCTCCAGCAGCTCCAGGGTCCGGTAGACGGTGGAGATGTTGACGCCACTGGCGGTCTGCCGGACGTGGCAGAGGATGTCGTCCGGGGTGGCGTGGTCGAGCGCGTCGACCGCCTCCAGCACGAGCTGCCGCTGAGGGGTGAGCCGGTACCCGCGTTCGCGCAGGTCGGCCTTCCAGTCGCCGGAGAGCTGCCAGTCGGTGGTGCCGGTGTCCGCCACGGTCCTGTCCCTGCCATACGTCGGGGGTCCTGGACCAAGTGTAGGGACCGGCCGGGGGCCGGTCCCTACCCTGTGCGAGCCCGGACGGGCGGCGTGCCTACTTGAAGAAGGCGATGCCGTCGTCCGGCAGGTCGTTGATGTCCTTGATCAGCTGGGCCGGCGAGAGCACCTTCCTCAGCTGGGCCGACATGTACGGACGCAGCGGGACGTTCGGGGCGGCCTTCTCACCCACCCAGAGCAGCTCCTCGTTGACGAAGCCGTAGAGCCGCTTGCCGCCCGAGTACTCCGGCGAGCCCTCGATCCGGGCCACCGCGTCGGTGGAGACGTCGATCTGCGGCTTGCCGTCGGCCAGCTCGCCGTACCAGATCTCCACCGTGCCGTCGTCGCGGACGGACGAGATCTCGACCCCGCGGGCGCCGCTGGTGCCGTGCTGGTTGCTGGTGATGCGCCAGAAGGCGTGCTCGTTCTCCAGCGGGCGGACCTTCTCGCCCTCGTTGTCCAGCACCCAGCTGCGGGAGCGGAACTCCAGGAAGGGCCGTCCGTCGTGGCGGATGACGATCTCCTGGCCGAAGTTGCACTTCTCGGTGCCGGGAAAGTCATAGACGCCCGCGCCCTCCCAGGTGCCGAGGAGGAAGGCGAGCGGGATGACGTCCTTGTGGAGGTCAGAGGGGATCTCGATCATGTTCCTGGTCGCTGTCGTCGGTGCGGGAGTACTTCAACCGTACGGCAGTGGCTCAGCGCTGGCCCTGGTAGAGCTTCATCACCGAGAAGATGGCGAACCAGGTGATCAGCACGGCCATGAGGGCCAGCAGACCGTCGAAGAAGATTTCCAGACCGGACACGGGGGGCTCCCATTGCGGCGACAGTGTGGTGGATTTTGCTGCCGCTCACTCTATCCGGCGGGTGGGGACGGGTCTCGGTGAGCCCCACCACCTCGCCGATCTAGGGTGTCGGCATGTCCCAGAAGAAGAAGCTCGTCATCAAGGTCACCGCCGGGGCGGACGCCCCCGAACGGTGCTCGCAGGCGTTCACGGTGGCGGCGGTGGCCGTCGCCAGCGGCGTCGAGGTCTCGCTCTGGCTGACCGGCGAGTCGGCGTGGTTCGCCCTGCCGGGGCGGGCGGCGGAGTTCGAGCTGCCGCACGCGGCCCCGCTGCCGGACCTGCTGGAGTCGGTGCTGGCCGGCGGCACGCTGACGCTGTGCACCCAGTGCGCGGCGCGGCGCGGGATCGAGCAGCAGGACACCCTCGACGGTGTCCGGATCGCGGGCGCGCAGGTCTTCGTCAGCGAGATCATGGCCGAGGGCGTGCAGGCGCTCGTCTACTGACGGGGTTCGTGGTCGGGGCGGTCCCGGTCGTGGCCGGGGTCGTCCCACTTCGGGTCCTCCCAGCGCGGGTCGTCCCACCAGTCGTCCTCGGGGTCCCGCTTGTTGGCGAACACGGCCGCGGCCGGCGGGATGACCATCGCGAACAGGCACATGCCGATCGCCGCCGGGACGGAGAAGAACCGCACGACTCCCCAGGCCAGGACGAAGACGCCCAGGCAGACGCCCATCATGGCGTAGTAGTAGCGGCGGCGCCGGCGGGACTGCACCCTTCCACGGTAGGCCTGAGGGCCCCCGCACGGCAGGGGCCCTCAGGTCACGCCGTCGCGCCGATCAGACCGCGATCGCGACCTCGGTCAGGTTGCCCTGGGAGGCGACCACCTGGCGGTCCACGGTCTGGCCCGGGATGAGCGCGCGCAGCGTCCACTTGCCCGGGCGGGCGAAGAACCGGAACTGGCCGGTCGCCGAGGTGGGCACCTCGGCCGTGAACTCGCCGCCCTCGTCGAGCAGTCGGACATAGCCGTTGACCGGCTCTCCGTCGCGGGTCACCGAACCCTGGATGATCGTCTCGTTCGCCACGTCAACTCCTGCCAGGTCCGGGCCGCCGGCCTTCGCACCGCACATTGTCTTGTTTCCCTTCTGCCTTACGGGTGGAGCCGGTGGCTCAGTTGCCGAGCTCGATCGGCACGCCGACGAGGCTGCCGTACTCGGTCCAGGAACCGTCGTAGTTCTTCACGTTCTCCTGGCCGAGCAGCTCGTGCAGCACGAACCAGGTGAGCGCGGAGCGCTCGCCGATGCGGCAGTAGGCGATGGTGTCGGTCGCCAGGTCGACGCCCTCGGCCTCGTACAGGGCCTTGAGCTCCTCGTCGCTCTTGAAGGTGCCGTCGTCGTTGGCGTTCTTGGCCCACGGGACGTTGCGCGCGGTCGGCACGTGGCCGGGGCGCTGCGACTGCTCCTGCGGGAGGTGGGCCGGGGCGAGCAGCTTGCCGGAGAACTCGTCGGGCGAGCGGACGTCGACCAGGTTGAGGTTGCCGATGGCGGCGATCACGTCGTCGCGGAAGGCGCGGATCGAGGAGTCGGCGGCCTGCGCCTTGTACTCGGTCGCGGCGCGCTGCGGGACCTCGGCGACCAGGTCGCGGGAGTCCAGCTCCCACTTCTTGCGGCCGCCGTCGAGCAGGCGGACGTCGCCGTGGCCGTACAGCTTGAAGTACCAGTAGGCGTAGGAGGCGAACCAGTTGTTGTTGCCACCGTAGAGCACGACGGTGTCGTCGTTGGCGATGCCCTTGGCGCTGAGCAGCGCCTCGAAGCCGGCCTGGTCGATGAAGTCGCGGCGGACCGGGTCCTGGAGGTCGCTCTTCCAGTCGATCCGGACCGCGTTGCGGATGTGGTTCTTCTCGTAGGCGGAGGTGTCCTCGTCGACCTCGACGATGACGACCTTCGGGTCGTCCAGGTGGGCCTGGACCCAGTCGGCGTCGACCAGGACGTCGCTGCGGCTCATGGTGATGTTCTCCATCCGGGGGCGGTTGGCGGAAGGTGCTCGCTGGTTCGGGTGCTGCTGCTCAGCGGTGGTGCGGGTCGCCCGTCGGCCACCGGTCCGAATTCCTGTCCGAATACTGGGACGGGAGACGGTGCGCGGCGCGACCGGGCGGGATGTGGCGGAGTACGGCGGGGACGCCCGGCCAGAGGGGCCGGCGGCGGTCACCGGAGGAAATCGGCGGCGGGGGCAACTGCCCTGCCTGGGCGCCGAGTTAGCGCATTCGACACAGACAGGCGGCCACGCGGCACAGGTCTACCGCCCGCCGCTTGGTGAGGTCCGTCTGTCGCTTCATGCGGACGATGCTAGGGACACCGGATGCCCGCTGTCATCAGCGTATCGAATAGCGAGACCAGATGACTCACATCGTGGGATTTGACCATTTCATGGGCGTCGGGATCCGGCCGGGGCCCGGGCGGCGGGCGCGCGGAGGCCGGTCCGGAGCCGGGCACGGCAGCGCTCCGCGGCCGGTGCTGGACAGCGCGTCTCGCGGATCGGAACGGTGGAAGAGGCGGCGGGGATCAGCCGATGAGCTTGAGGTCCTTGCCCTCGAAGGCCAGCTGGAGGCCGTCCTCCCGCGGTGTGACCGACGCCAGGTTCAGACCGGCGGGCAGCGTGGAGAGGGTGAAGCTGATCGGGGCGAGGCTCTGGTCGGACACCCCGGCCAGCAGCGAGGCCATCGCGCTCAGCTTGAAGCCGTCCACCGTGACCGTGTCGCCCTGGCTGTGCACCGCGGCGTCGCCGACCGGGAACGGCCCCAGCGAGGCCTTGACCTTGCCCGGACCGCCGTAGGAGAGGCTCAGCCGGGTGCCGCCGCCGAGCGAGAGCCGGCCCACGTTCGGCACCAGCTCCGAGGCCGGCGGCAGCAGCCGGGCCAGGTCCGCGTAGGTGATCAGCCCGGAGCCGCTCCCGCTCTCCACGGTGGCACTGCTCATGTTGCCGCTCACCTCGACGCCGGACAGCCGGGCCTGGAACGCGTGCAGGGCCACCTCGTCCTTGCCCTCGCCGACGGTCAGGCCGTCCGAGGAGATCCGCACGTCGTCCAGCTTCTGCGAGACGACCTGGGTGAGGAAGGGGAAACCCTCGATCGAGACGTCCGGCTTCTGGCTCATCCGGCCGCTCTTCAGGATCTGCTCGGCCGCCTCGTCCTCGGCGACCCCGACGGCGATCCGGTCGGCGCCCACCAGCACGCCCGAGAGCACCACCACGCCGATCGTCGCCTTCAGCCAGCCGCGCATCGCTCTCCCCCGTCGTCGCCGGTCGCTGTCGTCCGCCGTGGCCGGCGGCGCGGAGCCGTCCCGGCGGCGGACCGGGCCGCTCCGGTGCGGCCTGCTCCCGCACGACCGTACGACGTCCCGCCCCGGAGCATGGTTCCGGGGCGGGACGTCGGGCGGGTCCGGGCGGTCAGCCGAGCAGCGCGGTGGCGATCCAGACCAGCGGCGCCGACACCGCGAGCGGCAGGGCCACGCCCGCCGTCATGTGCACGAACCGGGAGGGGAAGTCGTACCCGGCCACCCGGCGGCCGATCAGGGCTCCGAGGCCGGCCGCCACGCCCAGGAACGGCGGCGCGCCGACCGCGAAGCCCAGGCCGACCGCCGCGAGCAGGCCCAGCAGCGGGCCCGCCCAGCGCGGCAGGGGCAGCGGCGCGGCCGCCAGCAGGGTCGCCAGCGCGACGCCGCCGACCGCCGCCGGCACCCAGTCGGCCAGCAGCAGCGCGGTGCAGAGCACCGTCACCACGGTGGCGGAACCGAGCACGGTGAGCGCGTAGAACCGCTCCTTCGGATCGGCCGGGCGGAACGTCTGCAGCACCAGGACCAGCAGGAAGAACCCGCCGAGCGTGCCGACCACGGCGGCCGTGCCGCCGTCCGCGCCGGCCAGCAGCACCGCCACGTCGGCCACCACACCGGCCAGCGCGGCCAGCGCGATGCCCTGGCGGGCCGGCCACATGCCGTTCAGCCGGAACCAGCCGGCCGCCGTCAGACCCTGGAGCAGGACGAGCACCAGCGCCAGCGCCGGCAGGCCGATCGCCGCGCCGCCGGCCAGCAGGGCGGCAGTACCGGCGGTGATCAGGGCGGGCTGGAGGCCCGGGTCGTTGATCGGCGAACCGGTCCGGGCGGGCGCGGCCGGGGCCGGGGCCGGGGCTGCGGCTGGTGCCGGGGCAGCGGCCGGGAACGGCTGCCCGCCCAGCGACGGGGCCGGGCCGGGGAACGGCGCGGCCGGACGGGCGGGCGCGCCGTGGGCGCCGTGGGCGGCCCGGGCGGCCCGCGCGGCGCGGGCCGCGGCCGGGTCGGTCAGCACGGGAGCCGGGGGCTCGGGGCGCTTCAGCGTCATGGTCGGCTGGTCCAGGTCCTGCCCCTGGGCGGGGGCCGGCACGGGGGCCTGGGCCTGGACGGGCGCGGGGGCGGGCGTCGGCGCGGGCGGTGCCGCCCGGCGGCGCCCGCGCCCGGGCGGGGCCTCGGTGTAGGGCCGCGCCGGTCCCTGGGCCGACGGCTGACCCGGCGCCCGGACCGGCGGCCCGCCCGGCTGCTGCCCCGGCGCGGCCGGCGGCAGCGGACCGGACACCACCACGGGCGGCAGCAGCGCGGTCGCGGCGGCGTCCTCCAGCGGCGGCACCGGCGGCAGCAGCGCGGTCGCCGCCGCGTCGTCCAGCGGCGGCACCGGCGGGAGCAGCGCCGTGGCGGCGTCGTCCACGCCCGGCCCGGCCCCGTACGGCGGCTGCCCGTAGGCCTGCTGCCCGTACGGCGCGTGTCCCGCGCCGGGGGCGTGCGGCTGGGCCGCGTGCCCCTGCTGCGCATAGGGATCCGGCGCGTACGCCTGCTGCGGGGCATAGGGATAAGGCGCCTGCCCGGGCTGGTAGCCCTGCGGCGCCTGCTGCTGCGGTTGCGGCTGCCCGTACGGGTACTGCGGCTGGTACGGCGCCTGCGGATGCTGGGGGTGGGGCTGCTGGGGGTGCGGCTGCTGCGGCTGCCCCTCGGGGGTTCCGTTCATCCCGGTCATGCCGCTCACCCGCCCGCGAACGGCGGAAGGACCTCGACCGTCCCGCCCTCGGTGAGGGCGACGGTCGCGTGGTCGCGGCCGCCCACCGGCGAGCCGTCCACCAGGTAGGAGCAGTGGCCGAGCAGCCGGAGCAGCTTCGGCCGGTCCGCGTGCCGCTCCCCGGCCTGCGCCAGCGCCTCGGCCAGGGTCACCGCCAGGTACGGCTCCTCCGCCAGCCCGGCCTCCGACTTCGCCGCCGCCCAGTAGCGGATCGTGCCGCTCACCCGAACGGCGGCCGCCGGGTCGTGCCCGGTGGTCGCGCCCATGGCAACCCCTTCTCGTCGTCCTCGCCCGGGCCCGGGTGTCCCGGCCGGGTCCACCACCGGGGCGCCCGTGCCTCCCCCGAAAGGGGTACGCATACGGTGCCGCCGATGTGTCCCCCATGATGGCGTGTTCGCCCTCGCGAGCGGCAATCGCCCTGGCCCGGCCTCCGGCGGCGCCGTCGCGAAGCTGTGGCCGGACTCACCCGGGGCGCGCCCGAAAAGGCCGAACCGCCGGATTCGAGCCCTCCCGGCGCGGGGGGCCGGTCGGCTATCCTCGATCCCTGAGGGATCCGGGCAGAGTCGCCCCCGGATCCTTTTGTGCTTTCAGGACACCAGTACGGACGTCCGTGCGAATCGTCGGCCCACCCCCGGCGTGCCGCAGGGACCGCCCCGCCGCACCGGCACAACGACGTGCCGGGACCGGGCCGGGGCGTCGGACAACCCCGGCTCCGGGCCGCCGCCCGGACCGGGCCAGGACCGGAAGGTTCGCGGATGGGCAGAGCAGAAACGGTGCAGCGGGGGTTGCGGGACCCCCGGAGCGTGCCCCGTTCGGCCGCGCGCGCCGCCGCGCCCCCCGCCTCCCCCCGGACGTCCGTCCCTTCCCCCTCACCAGCACGTGCGCCCTCCGGCTGTGGCGGCAGCCGGACCGCGACCGCGACGACCCGGAAAGGGGACTACCGGGTATGAGTTCTCTGCTCCTCCTCACCAACGCGCTTCAACCCTCCGCGGAGGTGCTGCCCGCGCTCGGCCTGCTGCTGCACAGCGTCCGGGTGGCCCCCGCCGAGGGAGCCGCCCTGGTCGACACCCCCAGCGCCGACGTCATCCTGGTGGACGGCAGGCGCGACCTGCCGCAGATCCGCAGCCTCTGCCAGCTGCTGCGCTCCACCGGCATCGGCTGCCCGCTGATCCTGGTGGTGACCGAGGGCGGCCTGGCCGCCGTCACCGCCGACTGGGGCATCGACGACGTGCTGCTCGACACCGCGGGCCCCGCCGAGGTCGAGGCCCGGCTGCGGCTCGCCCTGGGCCGGCTCCAGGTGACCACCGACGACAGCCCGATGGAGATCCGCAACGGCGACCTCTCGGTGGACGAGGCCACCTACTCGGCCAAGCTCAAGGGCCGGGTGCTCGACCTCACCTTCAAGGAGTTCGAACTGCTCAAGTACCTCGCCCAGCACCCCGGCCGGGTCTTCACCCGGGCGCAGCTGCTGCAGGAGGTCTGGGGCTACGACTACTTCGGCGGCACCCGCACGGTCGACGTGCACGTCCGCCGGCTGCGCGCCAAGCTCGGCGTCGAGCACGAGGGCCTGATCGGCACCGTGCGCAACGTCGGCTACCGCTTCGTCGTCCCGGAGAAGGGGGACAAGGGCGAGCGCGCCGAACGCGCCGAGCCGGCCCCCCGGCGCTCCCCGGCCGCCCTGGACGCCTGACCGGCCGGCCGGGCGGGCCCGCGCCCCGGCGCCCCGCCCGGCCTGTCCGGATTCGCCCCACCCTGCCCCGGGCCGCCGCGCGCTGCGCCCGCCCGGGGCGGGTCCCCCACTGCCCGGCCCCATGCCACACGCGTAGACTCCTCCCGTGGCCAAAGTGACGCGCGACGACGTAGCCCGACTGGCTGGTACCTCGACCGCGGTCGTCAGCTACGTGATCAACAACGGGCCGCGCCCGGTCGCGCCCGCCACCCGCGAGAAGGTGCTCGCCGCGATCGAGCAGCTCGGCTACCGGCCGAACAGCGTCGCGCAGGCGATGGCCTCCCGCCGCACCAACCTGATCGGCATGGTCGTCCCGGACGCCCGCCAGCCGTTCTTCGCCGAGATGGCGCACGCCGTGGAACGGGCCGCCTCCGAGCGCGGCAAGCTCGTGCTGATCGGCAACTCCGACTACGTCGACGACCGCGAGGTCCACTACGTCCGCGCCTTCCTCGGCATGCGGGTCTCCGGCCTGATCCTGGTCAGCCAGGGCCCCTCGCAGCGGGCCGCCGAGGAGTTCGCCGCGATGGAGGGCGCCAAGGTGGTGCTGCTGCACCGCCGCCCCGAGGCGATCGACGACGTCGCGGTGGTCACCGACGACGTGGCCGGCGCCGAGACGATCGTGCGCCACCTGCTGGAGGTGCACGGGCACCCGTACGTGGCGTGCTTCGGCGGCCCGGTCGAGTCCCCCGCGCCCGGCGACCCGGTCATCGACCACGTCGAGGGCTGGCAGCGCGCCATGGACGCGCACGGCCTGCCCACCCAGCCGCACCTCATCGACGCGCCCTTCCACCGCTACGGCGCCTACGACGTCGCGCTGCGCGTGCTGGGCTCCGAGGACCGCCCGCCGGCGATCTTCTGCTCCACCGACGACCAGGCCATCGGCGTGCTGCGGGCCGCCCGCGAGCTGGGCCTGCGGGTCCCGGAGGACCTCGCGGTGGCCGGCTTCGACGACGTGCCGGAGGCCGCGCTCGCCGACCCGCCGCTGACCACCGTCGCCTCCGACCGCGACGCGATGGCCCGGGCCGCGGTGGACCTGGTGCTGGACGACTCGCTGATGGTGCCCGGCTCGGACACCGAACGGGTCCGCACCTTCCCGTCGCGCCTGGTCGTGCGGCGTTCCTGCGGATGCTCGCCGGACGGCGCCCGGTCATAGCCTGACCAGGCTTTATGAGAAGTCAACGGGCTTCTCGGGGCCTTCTGAGCGATCTCTCACCGGATTCTCATCCGCCGGGCGGACGTTGGTCGCCATGAGCGATCACCAGCAGTGGCAGCAGCGCACCGGCGGCGAGCAGTACGACGGCCCGTACGGGCACCCGCGGCCCCGGGTCATCCCGGGCACCGTCCTCGACAGCGCCACGTACGACGGCACGGCGCAGGACGGCGCCGCGAACCACGGCGCCGGGTACGACGGCACGGGGTACGACGGCACCGGGTACGGCAGCGCCGCCCACCCCGCCGCCGGCACCCCGCCCCCTCCCCCGGCCCCGCCGTTCCCGCCCGAGGCGGGCCGGTCGGCCGCCCCCGGCGGCTCCGGTGGCCCCGGCCACCGCGCCCGGCGCACCGTGCTGCGCGGCCGGCTGGCCCTGGTCACCGCCGTCGCGGCGATCGCCGCCGTCCTCGGCGGGGTCACCGGCGGCGTGGTCGCCGCCCAGGGACACGACTCCGAGGCCCGCGGCCGCACCCTCGCCGGCCCGATCGCCGCCCGCTCCGACGGCAGTGCCGACGTCGCCGCCGTGGCGGCCGCCGTCTCGCCCAGCGTCGTCCAGATCACCGTGCAGACCGCGAACGGCACCGCCACCGGCACCGGCGTGGTGCTCGGCGAGAACGGCCAGATCCTCACCAACTACCACGTGGTCTCCGGTGCGGCCGGCGGCGGCCGGATCACCGTCACCTTCCACGACGGCTCCACCGCCAAGGCCTCCCTCACCGGCACCGACAAGGCCCTGGACGCCGCCGTGATCACCGCGAGCGGTGCCAAGGACCTCGCCCCCGCCGTCCTCGGCGACTCCTCGGCCGTCGAGGTCGGCGACCCCGTCGTCGCCATCGGCAACCCCGAGGGCCTCACCGGCACCGTCACCTCCGGCATCATCAGCGCCGAGCACCGCGAGGTCACCGTCCAGCTCGACGAGGGCACCACCAGCGGCAACGGCGGCTTCGGCTTCCCCCAGCTGCCCGGACTTCGCGGCACCACCCCGCAGAGCGGCGGCGAGACCGCCACCTACCAGGCCTTCCAGACCGACGCCGCGCTCAACCCCGGCAACTCCGGCGGCCCGCTCATCAACGCCGAGGGGCAGGTCATCGCCATCAACTCGGCCATGTACTCGCCGAGCGGCTCCAGCGCCACGGCCGGCGGCAGCGGGGCCGGCAGCGTCGGCCTCGGCTTCGCCATCCCGATCGACGACATCAAGCAGGTGCTGCCGAAGCTGCAGTCCGGCCAGAACGTCTGACCACGTCCGACAATTGACCCGAGCAGGCCCTCCCGCCACCAGAAAGGGCAACCGCCGATGACCCCGTCCGCCGACGACCGCACTGCCGCCGAGCCCGGGCAGCAGACCACCGCCCGGCTCCTCGTGGTCGACGACGAACCCGCCCTCCGGGACGCCCTGGAGAGCAGCCTCGCCTTCGAGGGCTACGAGGTCGCCACCGCCACCGACGGCTACGAGGCCCTTGAGTCCGTCGAACGCGACCGGCCTGACCTCGTCCTGCTCGACATCATGATGCCCCGGATGGACGGCCTGACCGCCGTGCGCCGGATGCGCTCGCGCGGCGACACCGTCCCGGTGCTGATGCTCACCGCCCGGGACGCCGTCGGCGACCGGGTCACCGGCCTCGACGTCGGCGCCGACGACTACCTCGCCAAGCCCTTCGAACTCGACGAGCTGCTCGCCCGGGTGCGGGCCCTGCTGCGGCGCAACGCGCTCGCCGCCGAGGCCGCCGCCCGGGCGGCCGCCGTCGAGGAGGAGACCGACGTCCTCGCCTTCGCCGACCTGCGGATGAACACCGCCACCCGCGAGGTCACCCGGGCCGGCCTGCCGGTGGAGCTGACCCGCACCGAGTTCATGCTGCTGGAGATGTTCCTCGCCCACCCCCGCCAGGTGCTCACCCGCGAGCAGATCCTCAAGGCGGTCTGGGGCTTCGACTTCGAACCCTCGTCCAACTCGCTGGACGTCTACGTGATGTACCTGCGCCGCAAGACCGAGCAGGGCGGACTGCCCCGGCTCATCCAGACCGTCCGCGGGGTCGGCTACGCGCTCCGCCCGGCCGCCGGCACCAGCGCGTGAGCCCCACCGTCCCGCCGCCCCCGCTCGCCCCGCCCCGCATCCCCCGCCGCGGCCGCCTCACCACCTGGTACCGCGCCCGCTCCCTGCGCAGCCGCCTGACGTTCCTGACGGCTGCGGCGGTGGCGGTGGCGATCGCGCTGTCGGCGCTGGCCTGCTGGTTCATCGTCGAGGAACGGATGTACGGCGTGGTCCGCAGCGACCTGGAGAACGCGCGGGGCGGACCGCAGCCGTTGCTGACGCTCGAAGGCTGCGCCGCCACACCCCAGGGGGCACTGAAGAACGTCCAGAGCTCCACGCAGCTCGCTCCCAACGGGGCCCCCGT
The DNA here is from genome assembly GCF_040296005.1 of Kitasatospora sp. NPDC002551. NCBI lineage: Bacteria > Bacillati > Actinomycetota > Actinomycetes > Kitasatosporales > Streptomycetaceae > Kitasatospora > Kitasatospora sp. NPDC002551. The sequence continues at coordinate 42,115 of NZ_JBEOWI010000047.1, forward strand.
CCCCCGCGACACCCAGTTCGTCGTCGTCGGCCAGACCACGATCGTCTGTCTGCCTGAGCTGGCCTCCAAGGCCATGGCCATCGAACCTGGCGACGTGAAGGCCCTGAACCTGAGATGGGACCAGTTCGTCATCCGAGAGGGGCACTACACCTCCGGCGAACCCGCCATGATCCGCATCTCCCCGGGCCGCCTCAAGGGCACCGACCAACCCGTACTGATCATGGTCGCCGCCTCCACCAAGGCCGTCGAGGACTCCCTGCGCCAGCTCGCCTTCCTCCTCGGCGGCGTCGCCCTCGGCGGCGTCATCCTCGCCGCCGTCGCCGGGCGGCTGGTCGCCCGCTCGGCGCTCAAGCCCGTCGACCAGCTCACCGACGCCGTCGAGCACATCGCCCGCACCGAGGAGGTCGGCACCACCATCCCCGTCCAGGGCGAGGACGAGATCGCCCGCCTCTCCACCTCCTTCAACTCCATGAGCACCGCGCTCGCCAACTCCCGCGAGCGGCAGACCCGGCTGATCGCCGACGCCGGGCACGAGCTGCGCACCCCGCTCACCTCCCTGCGCACCAACGTCGACCTGCTGATCCGCAGCGACGACACCGGCCGCCCCCTGCCGCCCGCCACCCGCACCAAGCTGCTCGGCAACATGAAGGCCCAGATGCAGGAGCTCACCGTGCTGATCGGCGACCTCCTCCAGCTCTCCCGCCCCGACTCCCCCAAGCCGGTCCGCACGCTCGCCGTGGTAGCCCTGCACGAGATCGCCGACCGGGCCGTGGAACGCGCCAAGCTGCGCGGCCCCGGGCTGGTCTTCGAGACCGCCACCACCCCCTGGTACGTGCACGCCGACGCCGCCGCCCTGGAACGCGCGGTGATCAACCTGCTCGACAACGCGGTGAAGTACAGCCCGCCCGGCGGCACTATCGAGGTCCGCCTCGACGGGGGCGTGCTGACCGTCCGCGACCACGGTCCGGGCATCCCCCCGGACGAGCTCCCGTACGTCTTCGACCGGTTCTGGCGCTCCCCGTCCTCGCGCCAGCTCCCGGGCTCCGGCCTCGGGTTGTCGATCGTCGCGCAGAGCGTCCGGGAGGCCGGCGGCGAGGTCTCGCTCGGCCCGGCCCGGAACGGCGGCCCCGGCACCCTCGCCGCCGTCCGCCTGCCCGGCGGTCCGGCCCCCGGCTAGGAACGAGAAGAGGGGCGGGGCGCCCCGACAGCGCCCCGCCCCGACCGGCTCACGGCCGGCACCGCCGGCTCAGCCGGCGGTGCCGCCCGGGCCGATGACCTTGATCCGGTCCTGCGCCGGGGCCTTCAGCGGCGCGGCGGCCGAGCTGTTGGCGCCGAGGTAGGCGGCGAAGACGTCCAGGTCGGAGGCGCCGACGAGCTTGTCGGTGCCGGCCGCGAAGGCCGGGAAGCCGTCGCCGCCGCCGGCCAGGAACTCGTTGGCCGCGACCCGGTACTTGGCGGCCGGGTCGATCGGCGCGCCGTTGAGGCGGATCGAGTCGACGACGATCCGGTCCGCGCCCTTGTTGCGCATGTCCAGCGTGTAGCCGAGGCTCTTGGACGGCTGGAGGATCTTCGGCGAGGCCTCGTTGGAGCCGCTGACCTGCTGCTGCAGCAGCTGGACCAGCTGGGCCCCGGTCAGCGTCTTGACCTGCATCATGTTGGTGAACGGCTGGACGGTGAACGCCTCGCCGTAGGTCACCACGCCGTCACCCTCGCCGCCGCTCGCCTTGTAGACGAGGTCGGAGCGGATGCCGCCCGGGTTCATGAAGGCGACCTGCGCGCCGCCCTTGTCGGCGGGCGCCAGGCCGGCCTGCTGGGCGTCGGCGATGACGTCGCCCAGCGGCTTCTCCGGGTCGCTGTTGCCGCGGCCGTTGATGTCCGAGGCGATGTAGCCGATCGGGCGGTTGGCGATCGGCGCGGCCAGCTTGGAGTAGCGGCCGATCAGCTCCGTCATGTCCGGGGCCTTCTCGACCGTCCGGCGCACGATGTGGTTCTCGGCCTTGACCGACGGGCGCACGATGGTGCCGCTGGCCTTGTCGAGCTTCAGGTCGATCTCGGTGTACAGCCGGCCGAAGGAGGCGGCGCTGGTCACCGAGCGCGGCACGCCCTGCGGGTCGGGGATGGTGCAGGCGTACGCGTTGTGGGTGTGGCCGGTGACGATGGCGCCGACGGCCGGGTCGACCTGCTTGGCGATGTCGACGATCGGGCCGGAGATGCCCTGGCCGGCCGCGCCGCAGTCGTAGTTGTAGGTGCTGCTGGCCGGCAGACCGCCCTCGTGGATCAGCGCGACGATCGAGTTGACGCCCTTGGCCTTCAGCTCGGCGGCGTACTTGTTGATCGTGGCGACCTCGCCCGCGAACTTGAGGCCCTTGACGCCCTCGGCGGTCACGATGTTCGGCGTGCCCTCCAGAGTGACACCGATGAAGCCGACCTTGACGCCCTGGGACTTGGTCACCCAGTACGGGGCCAGCAGCGGCTTGCCGGTCTTCTCGTTGGTGACGTTGGCCGACAGGTAGTTGAAGTTGGCGCCCTTGAACGTGCGCCCCTCCTCGTAGCAGCCGTCGGTCGGGTGGCAGCCGCCGTTCTGCAGGCGCAGCAGTTCGGCCGAGCCCTCGTCGAACTCGTGGTTGCCGACCGAGGTGACGTCCAGGCCGAGCTTGTCCAGCGCCTCGACGGTGGGCTCGTCGTGGAAGAGCGCCGAGGTCAGCGGGGACGCGCCGACCAGGTCGCCGGCGGCGACGGTGATCGAGTCGTCGGCGGGGATCCGGGCCTGGCGCAGCGCGGTGGCGAGGTACTCGATGCCGCCGGCCGGGGTGCTGACCGGCTGGCCGGTGGCCGGGTCGATCTCCCGGATGGTGCCGGACGAGCCGGCCGGGGGCTCCAGGTTGCCGTGCAGGTCGTTGATGGCCAGCAACTGGAGGTTGACGGTCTTGGGCTTCTTGGCGGTCGCGGCCTGGGCCGCGGACGGCATGGCCACCGTGCCGACGAGGCCGGCCGCGGCGACGACGGCCAGCGCGGACCGTCGGGTTCTGACGGAGAGCATGTAGGGGGTCCCCTGCACCTGTGAGAGCGCCCAGCTGTGGACAGGCCCGGGCGCGCGAGACGAGTGTCGTTGCGCGAGTGCAGCCTAGGGTCAACGCGCGTAGCTGTCAGGCCCCCCGACGTAACGACAGGGTTACCTGCGGACGAATCGTCATCGGACTCTCCCCGCCGCGCCGCCCGGGCACCGCGACGGACCGCCGGCCGCCACGCCCCGGCCGGGGCGCCGCCGGAGCCGTCGTCACACCCCCGGCTCGGCCGCCAACTGCCGCTCGGCCCGCACCCGTTCGGCCACCGCGTCCTCGGTCATCGCGCGGTCGGTGTAGACCAGTGGACGCTCCGCCTCGGTGATGATGTGCTTCACCACCTGGACGTTGCCGTTGACGTCCCAGACCGCGATACCGGGCGAAAGTGTGGGGATGATCTCCACCGCCCAGCGCGGCAGGCCGAGCACCCGTCCGGTGGCTCTCGCCTCCTCGGCCTTCTGCATGTAGATGGTCCGGGTGGAGGCCATCTTGAGGATCGCCGAGGCCTCCTTGGCCGCCGCCCCGTCCACCACGTCGGAGAGGTGGTGGACCACGGCGACGAAGGACAGGCCCAGCCGGCGGCCGAACTTCAGCAGCCGCTGGAACAGCTGGGCCACGAAGGGGCTGTTGATGATGTGCCAGGCCTCCTCGACCAGGAAGATCCGCTTCTTGCGGTCCGGCCTGATCCAGGTGTGCTCCAGCCAGACCCCGACGATGGCCATCAGGATCGGCATCGCGATCGAGTTGCGGTCGATGTGCGACAGGTCGAAGACGATCAGCGGCGCGTCCAGGTCGATGCCGTCGGTGGTCGACCCGTCGAACATGCCCCGCAGGTCACCGTCGACCAGCCGGTCCAGCACCAGGGCGACGTCCAGGCCCCAGGACTGCACCTCGTCCACCGCCACGCCCAGCGACTCCACCGACGACAGCTCGGGGTTGCGCAGGGTGTCGATGATGTCGTCCAGCACCGGCTGACGGTCCCGGACCGTCGCCACCACGTGCGCGTGCGCGGCCTTCAGCGCGAATCCGGCCCGCTCCTCCAGACCGCGCCCCATCGCCACCTCGACGATGGTGCGCAGCAGCGACAGCTGCCCGGTCTGGGTGATCGCCGGGTCCAGCGGGTTGAGCTTCACCCCGCCGTCCCGGGCCGCCATCGGGTCCAGCCGGATCGACTTTATGCCCAGCGCGTTGGCGATCAGGTTCCACTCGCCGACCCCGTCCTCGCCCTGCGCGTCCAGCACCACCACCTGCCGGTCCCGGAACCGCAGCTGGCGCAGCACGTAGGTCTTCTCCAGCGCCGACTTGCCGTTGCCGGACTCGCCCAGCACCAGCCAGTGCGGGGCCGGCAGCTGCTGGCCGTACAGCTGGAACGGGTCGTACACGTAGCCCTTTCCGCTGTACACCTCCCGGCCGATGATCACCCCGGAGTCGCCGAGCCCCGGCGCGGCGGTCGGCAGGTACACCGCCTGCGCCTGCCCGGTGGACGTGCGCACCGGCAGCCGGGTGGTCTCCACCTTGCCGAACATCAGGCTGGTGAACGCGTCGGTGAGGTTGCCGATCGCCATACGGGGCCTCCAGATCAGTCGCTCGGCCGGTGCCCGCTCAGCGGCGGATTCCGGTGGCGAACGGCAGGGTGTTGACGAACGCGCGGTGGTGCTCGCGGTCGCACCACTCCAGCTTCAGGTAGCTCTTGCCCGCCGAGGCCCGGATCGTCCGCTTGTCCCGGGCCAGCGCGTCGGGGTTGCGCGAGGAGACCGTGATGTACCCGACCAGGTTGACGCCGGCCGCGCCGGACGCCAGGTCGTCACCGCGCTGGTCCACCCGGCCGCTGTGGGCCAGGTCGCGCGGGTCGACCGTGCGGTTCATCTTGGCGGCGCGGCTGGCCTCCGCCTCGTCGTTGGTCTTCTCGGTGAGCATCCGCTCGATGGCGACGTCGGTGGGCTCCAGGTCCATGGTCACCGCCACCGTCCGGATCACGTCCGGGGTGTGCACCAGCAGCGGCGCCAGGAAGTTGACGCCGACCGGGGTCAGCGGCCACTCCTTGATCCACGCGGTGGCGTGGCACCAGGGCGCCCGGGTCGCCGACTCGCGGGTCTTCGCCTCCAGGTACTGCGGGTGGGTGGCGTCCAGCTCGGCCGGCCAGGCGTTGCGCTTCGACATCGCCTGGATGTGGTCGATCGGGTGGTCCGGGTCGTACATCGAGTGCAGCAGCGAGGAGAGCCGGGCCTGGCCCAGCGGCTGGCGCACCCGGATGTCCGCCTCCGCCAGCCGCGCGCAGATGTCGGTCAGCTCACGGGCCATCACCGCGGCCAGGCCCTCGTCGTCCCGGGCCCGCCGCCCGGTCGCGGTACGGCCCATCGCGTGCGCCTCGGCGGCGAGGTCCCGGGTGTAGTGCATGCACGCCACCAGGTACGCCCGGTGCTGCTCCGAGGAGGTCGACACCATCGACTGCAGCTGGTCGTACGAGTCCATCAGCCAGCGCGGCGCGTCCGGGTCGCCCCGCCGCTCCACGTCCTTGGCGTGCGCGTCCGGGTCGGCCGGCAGGGTGCGGGCCAGGATCTGCAGCCGGGTCACGAAGCCGTCCCCGTTCGCGACGTGCTTCAGCAGCGTCCCGAAGCGGTCGACCAGCGCCTCCTGGTCCTCCGAGTCGCGCAGCCCGACACCCGGGCCCTCGATCTCGATCGCCGCCGTCACCGTGCGCCGCTCCAGGTGCATCAGCACCCCGACCTCGTCCGGCCCGAACGGAGCCGACAGCCAGCGCAGCCGCCCCACCCCCGGCGGCGGCCCGATCTCCACCTCGCGGCCGTCCAGCCGCGTCCCGGCGTCCATCGCGTCCGACTTCCACACCGCCCGGCCGCTGCGGACCGTCCGGCGGAAGGTGCGGTTGATCTCCACCCACTTGTAGAACGTCCGGCGCCGGTACGGCACGTACACCGCCGCGATCGCCATCGCGGGCAGACCCACCAGGCCCGCGATGCGCAACGGCAGGATCGGCATCATCAGGCCCCAGACCATGCCGAGGAAGGCCCCGAAGATGATCAGCACGATCTCGCCGGACTCCCGGTTCCGGCCGATCGGCGCGTTCGGGCGGGCCTTGCCGATCAGGTAGGTACGGCGCTGGTGCACATACGGCTGGGCGTACTGGGCGCCGTACTGGCCGAGTGGTTCGCTCACTTACCCGTCACCCTCCCTTCGCTGGATTGCTGTCGCGGCTCGGAGCCGAGGCCTGGGCCGGCGGCCCGGCCTGCGGCGGCGGCGTGCGCGCCGCGTGGGCGGCGATGCCCGGGGCGACCGAGCCGCCGCCCGCACCGCCGCCGCCCCCGCCGCCCGGTTGCGGGCCGCGGTCGCCGTGCGTGCTGATGCCCTGCCGCATGAAGTTCGCCGTCCCGTTGATCATCGCCGATCCCGCCGAGACCGCGCTCGCCCGGGCGCTGCGCATGCTCATGATCTCGTCGCCGAAGCCCGGAACGAACCGGTACACGGCGGCGCTCGCGAAGATCGACAGGAAGAGGATCGCCAGCCCCGAGAGCACCCGGGCGAAGTCGTCGCTCGCCCCCGCCCCGGCCGACACCGCCCCGGCCAGCCCGAGGATGATCACGATGATCGGCTTCGCCAGGTCCACCGCCACCATCACCCCCGCCCAGCGGCGCACGTGCTTCCACAACTGCTTGTCCACCAGACCCGCGTACACCGCCGTCCCCAGCAGCGCGCCCACGTACAGCATCGCCGCCCGGATCAGCAGCTCGATCCAGAGCACCGCCGCCGCCAGCACGGCCACCAGCGAGGTGATGATCAGGATCAGCGGCCCGCCGCCCATGTCACCCTTCTCCAGGGTGTCCGCGAACCCGCCCAGGTACGTCCCGGTGTCCGACTTCGTCCCCACCGCGATCGCCTTGGTCAGCCCGTCGGTCGCGCTCACCACCGTGTACAGGATCAACGGCGTGAACGCCGACGCGACCACCGTCAGCCACAGGAACCCGATCGCCTCCGAGATCGCCGTCGCCAACGGCGCCCCGCGCACCGCCCGCTTGGTCACCGCGAGCAGCCAGAGCACCAGCGTGACGATCGTCGACGCGGCGAACACCACCGCGTACTGCTGCAGGAACGACGCGTTGGTGAAGTCCACCTCCGTCGTCCCGTCGATCGCCCCCGACAGCTTCCGCACCACCCACGCCGCCGCCTGCGCACACCCCTTCGCCAACGATCCCAGCGGATCCGTCACCGTCCCGACCGTCCCGCTCCCGGGGATGACCACGGCGCCGTTGGGGGCACAGCCCGCGTCGCTGCCGGGAATCGGGAGGTCCACCTTCTGGCAGGTCGCCGTCGGGGACGGCGACGCCGTCGGCGAGGGCTCGGCGAAGACCCGCTGGGCCGCGAGCAGGGCACCGAGCTGGAGGGTCGCCAGCGCGCCCGCCAGCGTCCCGGCGCGGCGTACACCGCGGCGGGACGGGGGCGGGGCGACGGTCGTCTCAACGGGCATAGCGGAAACCCCCGAACTGCTGGACGGCGCCGGTGAGCTCCTCGGCGGTGGCTGCCTGTTCATCACCCGGCATGGGCGCGGGCCCCTGCCGGCTCGTGTAGTCCGTGAGCTTCCAGTCGCCACCCGCCCAACGAAGCGACAGGTTGAGCGTGAACCAGCTCGTCACCACCGGCAGCATGGAGCGCTCGCCGGCGAGGCCGTTCAGGCCGGTGCACCAGACCTCGACCTTGGTCTCCGCGTCGGTGTAGCCGACCGACTTGGTGCCGACCGGAACGGTGCGGCTGACGAAGGTGAGGCCCTTGGGCGCGCGGCCCTGGGCGTCCAGTCCGTAGCGGGCCACCGTGTCGCCGCCGAACCCCTGGTCCAGGCGGGACTGGAGGGCCGGGGCGGCCGCGGGGTCGGCGATGGTGGTGATGATGGTGTGGCGGGTGTCGGTGCGGAACATGTCGGCGGAGCCGATGGCCACCGCGTAGTTGGCGGCGGCGGACTGGGCGCCCTGGTCGGTGTGCGGGAAGCCGGAAGCGATGCCGTTGACGGTCGTGCCGACGGGCTGCTCGCCGCTGGGCCCGGGGCCCGCGCCGGGGGCCGCGGTGGCGGCGGCCCGGTCGGCGGAGCGGCCGGCGTCGGCGCCGCCGCGGCCGGGGTCGGGTTTGCCCCGGTTGGCGATCGAGATGGCCAGCACGAGCAGCGCGACGACCAGGACGATCGTCAGCAGCGTGCGCAGCGGCCTGGGCTGACGGCCGTTCGGCTGGAGGGAGGGCTGTTCGCCGACCGGCAGCCGCGTCCGGGTGTGCGGCTGGTCGTCGGACAACGGCACGGCGGCCCTCCTGGTGCGGGGAGCCGGCTGGCGGCTCCGGGGGCCCCTCCGGCCGTGGGCGGGCGCGGAGGGAAGGGGTGGTGGATGGATTCCCGGCGGGACTCCGAGCATTCACGGATACCCGGACGTGACGTCGGACTGGTCGGAGGGTCAGACGATCGGACCGGTCGGCGGGCCCGGGGGCCGCGCCGTCCACCGCCCGGTCACGGCGGCCCGGGGAGTCCGGAGCGCCCGAACCGCCGGATCCGCCCCGACTGTCCGATCTGCCCGATCCGTCAGATCTGCCTGATCGTCAGATCGCCATGCCGTACACAATGGTGAACAGAGTGCCGAGTGATCCAATGATGAACACGCCGGTCAGCCCGGCGATGATCAGCCCCTTGCCCTGTTCGGCACCGAAGCTGTCGCGCATCGCGGTGGCACCGATCCGCTGCTTGGCCGCACCCCAGATGGCGATGCCGAGGCAGCCCAGGATGGCCACGGCCATGACGACCTCGATCATCACCCGGGCCTCCGACCCGAGGCTCGCGAACGGGCCCCAGTCCGGGGCGATGCCGCCGATGATGGTGTCGATATTCGGCTTCTTAGGAGGGTCCTCGGCCAGGTGGCCGATCGCGATGCTGTGCACGCTGCTCTGGTTCATTTCCATCTCACCGCCCGATCAGGCAAATTCAAGGGCCCAGACCCCGCCCGCGCGAAGGGTCGGTACCTATTCTTGGCCAGATCTGATGTCGACTTGGCTACTTCTCGCGGATTGGTCGTGAGGCATCGGACACGTACGCGAGGATGTCCACCGTACGAAGGATAGCGCTCACTCTTTGTATCTCTGATGATTGCGGTGAGCAACGCCTTCCGGGACACTTCGACTGACGATTCGTCGGGATGGTGCTGATGGTACTCCGGAAGGGCGGTACGGCCGCCGCTGCTGCGGGAGTTGTCCTCGCCGGCTTCGTCGGCCTGGTGACGCTCGGGACGTATGCGGCGAGCGGGACGCCACAGCAACAGGGCAATGCCGCAGGCCTCTCCCCGGGAACCGTTCCGGCCGCGTACCAGGGGCCGATCGAGCAGTGGGGCCGGCTCTGCCCCGATCTCTCCCCCCCGTTGCTCGCGGCGCAGTTGTACCAGGAAAGCGGCTTCAACCCGCGGGCCCGCTCCGGTGTCGGCGCGGAGGGCCTGGCGCAGTTCATGCCGGGCACCTGGGCGTCGTACGGCACGGACGGGAACAACGACGGCCGCAGGGACCCCTGGGACCCGCTGGACGCCATCGCCTCGGCGGCCACCTTCGACTGCGCGCTCGCCAGGGACGTGGCCAAGATCCCGGGCGACCGCCAGTCCAACATGCTGGCCGCCTACAACGCCGGGCCGGGCGCGGTGACGAAGTACCGGGGCGTGCCGCCGTACCGGGAGACCCAGGGGTACGTGCGGAACATCCTGGCGACGGCCCGCAGCTTCGCCGCCCCGGCCGACCCGGCCGCCCCGGTGGAGGTCTCGGCGCAGTCGGCGGGCGCGATCTACTTCGCCCAGACCAAGCTCGGCACCCCGTACCTGTGGGGCGGCGACGGCAAGCCGTGGCAGCAGGGACGGTTCGACTGCTCCGGGCTCACCAGGGCCGCGTTCGAGAGCGTGGGCATCATCCTCCCCCGGGTCGCCAACGACCAGTGGTACGCCGGGCCGCACCCGTCGCGCGACCAGCTGCGCCCGGGGGACCTGGTGTTCTGGGCGACCGATCTGACCGATCCGCGGAGCATCCACCACGTCGGCATCTACGTGGGCGGCGGATACATGATCGACGCGCCGCACACCGGCGCGGTGATCCGCTACGACAAGATCGACACCCGGGAGTACATCGGCGCCACCCGGGTCACCTCGGACGGCGCCCAGGCCCTGCCGAACCGCAACGACGACGACGGCCAGGTGATCGCCCCGAGCCGCCCCGGCGACCCGGCCCCCACCACGCCCACCCCCGCCCCGGCCGCCCCGACCACCCCGGCGGCGCAGGCGGCCGTCCAGGCCGCCCCGCCCGGCCGGGCCGCCGGCGCCGTCGCCACCGGCAGCGGCAGCGGAACGGCAGGTCCAGGTCAACTCCCCGCAAAGAACTGATTCCCGCCCACCCGCCGGGTGTGCGCGCGGTGTGGACGCTGAGTCAAGTTTCCATAACTGCGCGTTTCCGTGGAACGCTGTACGCCGGTGATGACGTTGTGTCCGTTGGTCCACCGTCAACCGCCCCGAGCCGGGCGGTGGCGTGGGCCACGGAGCAAGGACCAGGTGCAGCGGACCCAGAAGGAGGTGCGGCGTGTCGACGCCGCTTGCCGACACGACCAACCCCGACCTCGGCCTGCTCTACGCCGTCAACGGCCTGGCCAGACACGCCCCGGCCTCCGTGGACCGCCTGGTCTCCTGGATCGGCGAGTACGGCATCCTGCTCGGCCTCGCCCTGCTGGGCCTGGTGGGCTGGCTGCAGGCCCGGCGGCGCCCCGACGCCCCGGTGGCGGTCGCCGGGCTGCTGTGGGCCCCGCTCTCGGTCGCCCTCGCCGAACTGGCCAACCTGCCGATCTCGGCGATCGTGGACCGCCCCCGGCCCTTCGTGGACCACTCCGGTCTGGAGGTGCTGGTCGACGGCAAGGCCGGCACCCACTCCTTCGTCAGCGACCACTCCACGATGTCGATGGGCATCGCGGTGGCGCTCTTCCTGGTGAACCGACGGCTCGGCTGGATCGCCGGCGGCCTGGCCCTGCTGCAGGGCTTCTGCCGGATGTACATGGGCGTCCACTACCCGACCGACGTGATCGGCGGCTTCGCGCTCGCCGCCGCGGTGGTGCTGCTGCTGGCGCCGATCGCGATGGCCGTGCTGGTGCCGCTCTGCCACGCGCTCGCCCGCACGCCGCTCGCCCCGCTGATCCGCGCCGGACGGGGCGCCGAGCGGGGCGGGGGCCGTCCGGGTGCGCGGGGACGGCGCGGCGGCGCCCGGGGCGCGCTGCGCACCGAGGAACAGTCGCGGGAGTCCGACCTGGCCGCGTGAGCCGGACGAGAGACCGGACGACGCCCCCCGACGACGGCCCCGGGCCCGCTCCGGCCCTACCCCGGTCCCGGCCCCGGGGCGGCCCCGACGGTGGAGAGGTGGGCATCCGCCTCGCGCCGGGTGAGGTCACGCGAGCGCCGGGCCGGGGAGTACCAGCCGCAGCTGCAGGTCGCGTGGCAGAAGGAACCGCGTTCGCTGATCTCGACGCGGTGTTCGGGCATCCGGGCGGTGCCGGGAACGGCCGGCAGCTCACTGTGCACGTGCTTCACCGTAACGCGCCGGACCACCGCCGCGCGACGCCCGCGGCACACCCGACGCACCCGGCCCCGTAACCTCTCGCGTCCCAACTCGTTTGCCCGGAAAGAGCTCTGCCCACCCGCTGGTGGTGGCCGGCGGGGCAGTCGGGCCCGAGGGGGTTGTCGCGAGGATGAAGATGACCGACCAGCAGCACAGCGGCCGGGCGGGCGGCCGCGCCGGGCGGCGGGTGCGTCCGGCGGCGGGTGCCGTCCTGCTCGCCGCCGTGCTGGCCGGGGCGTCCGCCCTGGCCGGCTGCTCGCCGGACGGTGCGGACGGCGCGAGCGCCGCCTCCGCCGAGCAGCAGGCGAGCGGCGACCCCGGCCGGATCTCCGCCGACCGGCTCGCCGCCGATCCGCTGGAGGCGGTCCGCGCCGCCGCCGACATCACCGGCCGCTCGGGCTCCGCGCACGCCGCCACCGAGCTGGTGACCGAGTCGGCGGAGAAGAAGGCGGTCTTCACCGGCGCCGGCGGCTACGACTACGTGAAGCGGATCGGGCGGCTGGAAGTGCAGGTGCCGCCGGGCGCCGCGACCACCGGCAAGATCGTCGAGGTGCTCCTGCCCGGCACGGTCTACCTGCAGAACAGCGGCGCCAAGGTGCCGGAGGGCAAGTGGGTCAAGCTGGACGTCCGCCAGCTGCCGGACGGCAACCTGGTCAGCGGCGGCGCCACCGACCCGTCGTCCGCCGCGGGCGCGCTGCGCGGCGCCCAGAAGGCCGAGCTGGTCGGCACCGAGCCGCTGGGCGGGGTGGCCCTGAAGCACTTCCGCGGCACCCTGGACCTCGCCAAGGCGGCCGACGCCACCGGCGGGCGCGGCGGGGACGGCCTGCGGATGGGGGCGCAGACCTTCACCGTGAAGGAGGTCCCCTACGACGTCTGGCTCGACGACCAGGGCCGGCTGCACAAGGTGGTCGAGGTCTTCACCTTCGCCGGGGTGGCCGGTTCCAAGGAGGCCAAGGACCAGGTGAAGGTGGTCTCGACCACCACGCTGAGCGACTTCGGCGCGCCGGTCGAGGCGGCCGAGCCGCCGGCCGCGGACATCTACGCGATGAAGCCCACCGAGAGTCCGAAGTAGCGCACTGGGGGGCGGCGCGGGCGCCGAGGGCGCAGGCGCGCGGGGACGCCGCCGGTCCGGGTGGGCCCGGAAGCCCCCGGGCCCACCCGTTTCGGCGGCGCCGAGATGGCCCGTCCGTGCCATGTGGACGGGCTCCGAAGTGCCTAGGCTGGACGTCGGGTGGCTGCCGCCCGGGCTGGCGAGGCGCTGAAGGGGTGGTGCAGGTGATGTCGTCCACGGGCGGCCGCAGCGGCGGCCACGACGACGCGGCCCTCGACGAGATCGAGCTGGCCGGTGAGCTGATGATCGCCGCCACGGCCAGCAGCGGCGACCGGCTGCCGACCGAGCGGATCGACGAGGTGCTGCTCGACCGGCCCGACGGCGGTCCGGCCGCCGGGCCGGCCCGGGACCCGCAGGGCCGGGAGGCCCGGGCCCCCCGGGAGGGCCGGCGTCCGGCCGGTTAGCGTCCGGGGCCGGAGGGCGGCGGGGTCAGCTGCGCAGCAGCCGGCCGATCGCGGCGGTGGCCTCGGCGACCTTGGCGTCCAGCTCGGTGCCGCCCTCCTCGGCGGCGGCCGCGACGCAGTGCCGCAGGTGCTCCTCCAGCAGCGAGAGAGCGAAGGACTGCAGGGCCTTGGTGCTGGCGGAGACCTGGGTGAGCACGTCGATGCAGTAGACGTCCTCGTCGACCATCCGCTGGAGACCGCGGATCTGGCCCTCGATCCGGCGCAGCCGCTTGAGGTGCGCGTCCTTCTGGGCGCTGTACCCGTGCGGGCCGTGGGCGGCGTGGGCGTCCGGCGTCTTCTGGAGCGCAACGTGCTCGCCGTGCGGTTCCGCCCCGGGCGCCTGCTCCGGCTCGGTGCGCGCTTGCGTGGTGGTCATCGGCCCGCCTTCGTCTGAGTGCCTGCTGGCTGCGTCGGCCTCCAGTGTCCAACACCCGGGCCCGTCGTGGTGTTCCTCCGGCACGGCCGGCCGCCGCCGGGGCCCGCGGCACGGTTCCCCCGTCCGGGGAACACCCCGCTCTTCCCGCCGCACGGCAGGGGCAATCCGGGCGAGGTTCCGTCAGACTGGGGGCTCGTGCCCGCACCTGTGGTGCGGACGTGTCCACCATTGCGGCAGCCGAACGGAAGGGGAGGTTCCGGCTCCTCTTCGAGCACCCCATTTGCGTGATGGCGCTCGGTTGCACCTAGCATCGTTCAGTCCCCTACCCCGCACATCGGAGATTTCCGTGCGTTTTAGCCTGACCCCGAAGGAGACGAGCTTCTACGACATGTTCGCCGCAGCCGCGGAGAACCTCGTCGTCGGCTCGAAGCTCCTGCTGGAACTGCTGGGATCAGACGTGTCGGCCCGCGCGGAGATCGTCGAGCGCATGCGCGCCGCCGAGCACGCCGGAGACGACACCACCCATGCGATCTTCCACCAGCTGAACTCGTCCTTCATCACGCCCTTCGACCGCGAGGACATCTACACCCTCGCCTCGTCGCTGGACGACATCATGGACTTCATGGAGGAGGCCGTCGACCTGGTCGTCCTCTACGACATCCAGACCCTGCCGAAGGGCATCGAGCAGCAGATCGAGGTCCTGGCCCGCGCCGCCGAGCTGACCGCCGAGGCGATGCCGAACCTGCGGAGCATGTCCAACCTGACCGAGTACTGGATCGAGGTCAACCGGCTGGAGAACCAGGCCGACCAGATCCACCGCAAGCTGCTCGCCCACCTCTTCTCCGGCCAGTACGAGGCCATCGAGGTGCTCAAGCTGAAGCAGGTCGTGGACGTCCTCGAAGAGGCCGCGGACGCGTTCGAGCACGTCGCCAACACGGTGGAGACCATCGCGGTCAAGGAGTCCTGACCCCCGTGGACATGGCAGCACTGATCGCCGTCGTCGGCGTCGCGTTCTTCTTCACCTACACCAACGGCTTCCACGACTCGGCCAACGCGATCGCGACCTCGGTCTCCACCCGGGCGCTGACGCCCCGGGCGGCCCTGGCGATGGCCGCGGTGATGAACCTGGCGGGCGCCTTCCTGGGCAGCGGGGTGGCGCACACCGTCTCGCAGGGCATCATCGAGACCCCGACCGGCGACACCGGCATGGCGATCCTGTTCGCCGCGCTGGTCGGCGCCATCGCCTGGAACCTGGTCACCTGGTACTTCGGCCTGCCGTCCTCCTCCTCGCACGCGCTGTTCGGCGGCATGGTGGGCGCGGCGCTGGCCGGCGGCACCGAGGTGATCTGGAGCGGCGTCATCGACAAGATCGTCATCCCGATGATCGTCTCGCCCGTGGTCGGCCTGGTCGGCGGTTTCCTGGTGATGCTGGCGATCCTGTGGATCTTCCGGCGGGCCAACCCGCACCGGGCCAAGCGCAACTTCCGGGTCGCCCAGACGGCCTCGGCCGCCGCGATGGCGCTCGCGCACGGTCTGCAGGACGCGCAGAAGACCATGGGCATCGTGGTGATGGCCCTGGTCATCTCGGGCCACCAGGACCAGGGCGACCCGATCCCGGTCTGGGTGAAGATCTCCTGCGCCACCATGCTCTCGCTGGGCACCTACGCCGGCGGCTGGCGGATCATGCGGACCCTGGGCCGGAAGATCATCGAGCTGGACCCGCCGCAGGGCTTCGCCGCCGAGGCCACCGCCTCGACGGTCATGTACATCACCTCGTTCGTCTTCAAGGCGCCGATCTCCACCACCCACGTGATCACCTCGGCGATCATGGGTGCCGGAGCCACCAAGCGGCTCCGCGCGGTGCGCTGGGGCGTCGCCAAGAACATCGTGCTCGGCTGGTTCATCACCATGCCGGCGGCCGCCCTCGTCGCGGCGCTGATGTTCTGGTTCGTCCACCTGTTCTGGGGCTGACGCCGCCGGACGCCCCCCGGCACTCCGGGGCGGGACATGTGCGGACGCGACAGGGCCCGCCCCCCACATCTCGGGGGGCGGGCCCTTTCATGCTCCGCGGCGGCACCGCCATGCAGCACCGCGAAGCAGCCTGTGGAACGCCGCCCGGGCGGTCGGGCGGAACCGATCAGCCGAAGCGGCCGGAGATGTAGTCCTCGGTCGCCTGCACGGACGGGTTGGAGAAGATCCGCTGGGTGTCGTCCAGCTCGATCAGCTTGCCCGGCTGGCCGACGCCGGCCAGGTTGAAGAAGGCGGTGCGGTCGCTGACGCGGGCCGCCTGCTGCATGTTGTGCGTCACGATGACGATGGTGAACTGGGACTTCAGCTCGCCGATCAGGTCCTCGATGGCCAGGGTGGAGATCGGGTCGAGGGCCGAGCAGGGCTCGTCCATCAGCAGGACCTGCGGCTCGACCGCGATGGCGCGGGCGATGCACAGGCGCTGCTGCTGACCGCCGGAGAGGCCGGCGCCCGGCTTGTTCAGCCGGTCCTTGACCTCGTTCCACAGGTTGGCGCCCTTGAGGGACGTCTCCACCACGCCGTCCAGCACGGACTTCTTGCGCACGCCCGCGAGCTTCAGCCCGGCGACCACGTTGTCGTAGATCGACATGGTCGGGAACGGGTTCGGGCGCTGGAAGACCATGCCGACCGAGCGGCGGACGGCGACCGGGTCGACGCTGGCGCCGTACAGGTTCTCGTCGTCCAGGAGCACCTTGCCCTCGACGCGGGCGCCGGGGATCACCTCGTGCATCCGGTTGAGGGTCCGCAGGAAGGTGGACTTGCCGCAGCCGGAGGGGCCGATGAAGGCCGTCACCGAGCGGGGTTCGATCGCCATCGAGATGTCCTCGATGGCCTTGGTGGAGCCGTAGTAGGCGGACAGTCCGCTGACGTCGATGCGCTTGGCCATGATCGTTCGTCTTCTCTCAGTCTTCGTCGTACGTCAGTCGGTCGCTCAGTGCCCGGCCTTGGGCGACCGCCAGCGGGCGATGCCCCGGGCGATGAGGTTGAGCCCCATCACGAAGGCGATCAGCACGAGGGCGGCACCCCAGGCGCGGGCGTAGCCGTACTGGTTGTTCACCTGGGAGTACTGCTGCCAGATGTACATCGGCAGCGACTGCTGCGGCCCGTCGAACGGGTTGTTGTTGATGTAGTCGGCGCCGAAGACCAGCAGCATCACCGGGGCGGTCTCACCCGTGATGCGGGCGACCGCGAGCATCACGCCGGTGGTGATGCCGCCGATGGCGGTGGGCAGGACGACCCGCAGGATCGTCTTCCACTTCGGCACGCCGAGCGCGTACGACGCCTCGCGCAGCTCGTTCGGGACCAGCTTGAGCATCTCCTCGGTGGAGCGGACCACGACCGGCAGCATCAGGATGGCCAGCGCGAGGCTGCCCGAGAAGCCGGAGTAGTTGAAGCCGAGGGCGAGGTTCCAGACGGACAGGATGAACAGACCGGCGACGATCGACGGGACACCCGTCATGACGTCGACGAAGAAGGTGACCGCCTTGGCGAGCTTGCCCCGGCCGTACTCGACCAGGTAGACGGCGGTCAGCAGACCGACCGGCGCGGCCATCAGGGTGGCCAGGCCGACCTGCTGCAGGGTTCCGATCAGCGCGTGGTAGATGCCACCGCCGGGGCCGGACTGCCGCACGCCCCGCATGGAGTGGGACAGGAAGTTCCCGTCCACCACCGAGGCGCCCTGCTGGACGGTGTAGACGGTCAGCGCGAGCAGCGGGACGACGGCCAGGATGAAGGCGACCCAGACCACCGAGGTGGCGAGCCGGTCCTTGGCCTGACGGCGGCCCTCGACCTGCGCCGAGAGCACGTAGCTGATGACGACGAAGAGGATCGCGGAGATCAGGCCCCACTGGAGCTTGCTCTCCAGGCCGCCGACCACGCCGATGCCGCAGCCGAGGACGACGGAACCGGCGGCCACGCCGGCCGGGGCCCACTTGGGCAGCCGGTTGGCGGTCAGCGGCCGGCCGACCGGGCGGGCGTCCGAGGGGACAGAGGTGACGGCACTCATGCGTTGGCCCCCGAGTACTCCTTGCGGCGGGCGACGATCAGCCGCGCGGCACCGTTGACCAGCAGGGTGATCACGAACAGGACAAGTCCGGAGGCCATCAGCGCGTCCCGGCCGAAGGGCTGGGCCTCACTGAACTTCAGCGCGATGTTCTGCGCGAAGGTGCCGCCGCCCGGGTCGAGCAGGTGCAGCGAGAGGACGTTGCTGGAGGAGAGCACGACGGCGACCGCGATGGTCTCGCCGAGCGCGCGGCCGAGGCCGAGCATCGAGGCCGAGATGATGCCGGGGCGGCCGAACGGCAGCACCGCGGTGCGGATCATCTCCCAGCGGGTCGCGCCGAGCGCGAGCGCGGCCTCCTCGTGCATCCGGGGCACCTGCCGGAAGACCTCACGGCTGACCGCGGTGATGATCGGGAGGATCATGATCGCCAGCAGGATGCCGACGGTGAACAGGTTGCGCGGGGTGGTCGCCCGGGACTGGTCGAAGATGTACGTCCAGCCGAGGTACTGGTCCATCCAGCTGGTCAGGCCCTCCAGGTGCGGCACCAGGAAGAGCGCGCCCCACAGGCCGTAGATGATGCTGGGCACGGCCGCCAGCAGGTCCACCAGGTAGGCGAACGGCTGGGCGATCCGGCGCGGCGCGTAGTGGGAGATGAACAGCGCGATCCCGATGGCCACCGGGACGGCGATCGCCATCGCGATCGCCGCGCTGACGATGGTGCCGAACACCAGGACGGCGATGCCGAAGACCGGCTCCGGGGCGTCCGGCGTCCACTCGAAGGTGGTGAGGAAGTTGCCCTCGTTCTTGCTCAGCGCGATGACCGAGCGCCAGGTCAGGAAGCCCGCGATGGCGGCCATGACCGCCAGCAGCAGGATGCCCGACCCGCGGGACAGGTTCATGAAGATCTTGTCGCCGACCCGGCTGTCGCGCGGGCGGCGTTCCCTGCCGGGCGGGGCGGCAGGGGTGTTTGCAGTCATTGGTCTACTCCGGTCTGGTGGTGCGGCCCCGAGGGGGCGGCACCATGGCGGCGGTGCCCCGGACGTGTTGCGTTCTCGTCGGTACTTCCCGCTGGGGCGGCCCCGGCCCCCCTCGATCTCGGGGCCGCCCCAGCGGAGGTCCTACTGGATCAGGCGAGGCCCTTGACGGCCTCGGCCACCTTGCCGGTCAGCTCCTTCGGCAGCGGGACGTAGCCCGCGTCGCCGATCGCCTTCTGGCCCGCGTCGCTGATGGCGTAGGTCAGGAAGGCCTTCAGGGAGTCGAGCGTGTCGGCCTTGTTGCCCTTGTCGCAGACGATCTCGTAGGTGACCAGGACCAGCGGGTAGGAGCCCTCGTCCTTGGTCGCGTAGTCGAGGGTCAGCGCCAGGTCGCTGCCGGTGCCGGCGATCTTCGCCTTGGCGAAGGTGTTGGCGGCGTTGGTGGCGTTGGCCTCGACCGGCTTGGAGGCGCCGGTGGCGATGGAGGCGCTCTTCAGGTTGTTGGTCTGGGCGTAGGACAGCTCGGCGTAGCTGATCGAGTTCTTGACCTGCTTCACCTGGGCCGAGACACCGGCCGAGTCCTTGGCGCCCTGGCCGCCCTTGCCCGCCCAGGCCTTGCTGGGCGGGTACGCCCAGGCGCCGCCCGAGGTCTTGGCCAGGTACTTGGTCAGGTTGTCGGTGGTACCGGAGTCGTCCGTGCGGTGGAAGGCCTGGATGTCGGCGTCCGGCAGCTTGGCGCCCGGGTTCAGGGCGGCGATGGCCGGGTCGTTCCACTTGGTGATCTGCGAGTCGAAGATCTTCGCGATGGTCGGGCCGTCCAGGACGAGGTTGTCGACGCCCTCGACGTTGTAGACGATCGAGATCAGGCCCGCGACGACCGGCAGGTTGATGCCCTGGCCACCGGTGCAGACGGCCTTGCTGGCGTCGACCTCGGCCGGCTTCAGCGCCGAGTCCGAGCCGGCGAACTGGATCTTGCCCTGGTTGAACTGCTGGACACCGGCACCCGAGCCGCCGCCACCGTAGTTGATGGTGGCTTCCTTGCAGGCCGCACCGAAGTTGTTCTTCAGGATGTCGATCGCGTTGCCCTGGGCGGTGGAGCCCGCGGCCACCAGCGGGGCCGGCTTCGGACCACACTCGATCGCGGCGGCGGAGGCGGAGCCGCTGGCGCCACCGGACGCGTTGGTGTTGTTCTCGTCCGAACCGCACGCGGCGAGCGACAGCGAGCTGACGAGCGCCATGGCACCGATCGCGAGGGCCTTGGAGCGGCCGTTCCGCTGGAGCTTCACAGGGTGTCCCTTTCTGTGGCATTGCCCGGCGCGCAGGCCCCGCGAAAACGGGGCGGAGCGCGGGTTTTGCTGAGGTCCGGGGCCCGTTCGGCCCTCCGGTGACACCGAAGTTAGGCCGGGTAGGTGACGCGTCAGCCGGTCGTAAGTGAACGGAGAGTGAACCTCGAACGGATGACAGGAAACTACGTCAGGTAGTAACGGTTGCGTCACGGCGAGAGCGCGGGAAGATCACTTCCACTGTTCCTTCACGTCTCCCGGGCCCGCGATCCGACCGGTCTGGCCCCCAGCAGCTCCAGCAGCGCGTCCACCAGCCGCCGGTCCTGCTCCCGGCTCAACCGCTCCCGCGCCTTGCCCGCCGGCAGCCACTCCAGACGGTCCACCTCCCGGCTCGGCCGGAACTCCCCCGCCGTCGGCACCGCCGCCCAGTACCGGACCTCCTTCGGCCGGCCCTGCGCCAGATAGTGCTGGGTCGGCAGCTCCGCCCCCAGCAGACAGCAGAAGCCCGTCTCCTCCCGCACCTCGCGCAGCGCCGCCTCGACCACGCCCTCACCCGGGTGCAGCTTCCCCTTCGGCAGGCTCCAGTCGTCGTACTTCGGCCGGTGGATCACCGCGATCCGCGGCCGGCCGAGCCGGCCGCTCTTCTTCGGGCGGCCCGGCAGCCAGAGCACCGCCCCCGCCGCCAGCACCACCGGCCCGTCGGCCACCTCAGGCCGTCCGCGATTCCGCCACCGGTCCCCGGCCCTCGGCCGGAGGCAGCTCCAGCCACGCCTCCGCGCCCGGCGGCAGCTCCGGCCACCGCCGCCCGAAGGCGTACCGGGCCGCCTCCACCTCCAGCCGCTGGTCGGCGTGGACCACACCCAGCACGTACGCCGTCGCCGGGGTGATCCGCGGCGTGCGCGCCGCCGTCGCCGCCGTCACCGCCGCCTCCGAGGCCTCCTGGTGCCGCAGCAGCACCCGGTCCAGCTCGTCCAGCACCGCCGACGGCCGCCCGCACACCTCCAGCGCGTACCGGGCCCGCTTCACCAGCACCCGCGTACGGTGCCAGGGCGCGTCGTCCGCCGCGAGCGCCGCGTCCGCGTCCAGCGCGCCCCGCGCGCTCGGCACCGACCCCAGCCGGCGCAGCCCGTCCCCGCCGTACGGCGTCGCCGCCCGCTGCAACGGCAGCTGCTGGGCGCTCGCCGCCAGGGCCCCGAACGCCGCCGCCGCCTGCGGCACCAGCACCGCCGCCGCCCGGCCGTTCGCCGCCTCCGCCAGCGGCGCGTCCGCCACCAGCAGCGTCATCCGGTCCGCCAGCGCGTGCAGCCGCGCCGAGCGCAGCTCCTGCAGCACCGTGGAGTGCGCCCTGGTCCGGGCCAGCGTCAGCTGCCGGTCCAGCAGCGCCCGCGCCTTCGGCGCCCCCGCGTGACCGGCCAGCATGCCCGGCCCCTCCGCCTCGCTGCCGCTCAGCCCGTCCAGCGCGCCCAGCAGCCGGGCCGACCGCCGCACGTAGCCCGGCTCCAGCGCCAGCAGGTTCAGCAGCCACGCCAGCTCACCGCGCGCCTCCTGTGCCCAGAGCGGCTCGAAGGACGCGGAGAAGGTGGTCAGCAGCCCGCTGATCCGCCGCACCGCCCGCAGCAGGCCCGCCGTGCCCTCCGACGGGACGACGGACGCACCCGGTCTCGCACCGACCTCGCCCACCGCCAGCGGCAGGGCGCGCAGGAACGCGCCCGCCAGGGCGGTGAGATGGCTGGAGAGGATGTCCCCGGCGGTCGCGGTGGAGGCCGCCTGGGCCGTCATCGGCGCATCGGTCATGGCTAGGTAGATCCCCGTTCCCCCGGGGCCGTCCCCGGGGCTGGTGGCCGACCGCTCAGCGGGTCCCTGCCGCTCAGCGGCTCGCGTCGGTGGGTCGCGCGGTCGCGTCGTCGAGTCTCGTGCCGTCGTGTCCCCGCAGGCGCGGCCGGCACCGCGCGGTGCGGTGCGGGCCACGCCTCGCGGCGTCGCGGCTCACGTCGTCACGTCTGGCGTCAGCGGGGTCGTGGCGGCGACCGGCGGTCATCGGGCGGTGGCGGCCCGGCGACGCTGACGCGAGTCGATGAGCAGGTCCTGGACGTGTCGCAGCGGCTTGCCGTCACCGTCGTCGGCGTGCCGGGTCCAGGCCCCGTCCGCCCCCAGGTGCCAGGACTCCGTCTCATCCGACATGCCGAGGTCCAGCAGCCCGGACAGCTCGGCCCGGTGCGCCGGGTCGGTGATCCGCAGCAGCGCCTCGATCCGGCGGTCCAGGTTGCGGTGCATCATGTCGGCGCTGCCGATCCACACTTCCGGATCGCCGTTGTTGCCGAAGACGAAGATCCGCGAGTGCTCCAGGAAGCGCCCCAGGATGCTGCGCACCCGGACGTTCTCGCTCAGCCCCGGCACGCCCGGCCGGATCGCGCAGATGCCGCGCACCCACACGTCCACCGGCACCCCGGCCTGCGAGGCCCGGTACAGCGCGTCGATCAGGGCCTCGTCGACGATCGAGTTGACCTTGAGCTTCACGTGCGCCGGGCGGCCGGCCCGGTGGTTGGCGATCTCGTTGTGGATCCGCGCCACCAGACCGTCGCGCAGCCCGCGCGGGGCGGTCAGCAGCCGGCGGTACGACTCGCGGCGCGAGTAGCCGGAGAGCCGGTTGAAGAGGTCCGAGAGGTCCGCGCCGACCTGCGGGTCCGAGGTCAGCAGACCGAGGTCCTCGTACAGCCGGGCGGTCTTCGGGTGGTAGTTGCCGGTGCCGACGTGCGAGTACCGGCGCAGGGTGTCGCCCTCCTGGCGGACCACCAGCGACAGCTTGCAGTGCGTCTTCAGCCCGACCAGGCCGTAGACCACGTGGCAGCCGGCCTCCTCCAGCTTGCGGGCCCACTTGATGTTGGCCTGCTCGTCGAAGCGCGCCTTGATCTCGACCAGCACCAGCACCTGCTTGCCGGACTCCGCCGCGTCGATCAGCGCGTCGACGATCGGCGAGTCGCCCGAGGTCCGGTACAGCGTCTGCTTGATCGCCAGCACGTCCGGGTCGGCCGCGGCCTGCTCCAGGAAGGCCTGCACCGAGGTGGAGAAGCTGTCGTACGGGTGGTGCAGCAGCACGTCCCGCTCGCGCATCGCGGCGAAGATGTCCGGCTGCGAGGCCGACTCGACATCGGTCAGGCCGCGCGCGGTGCCCGCCACGAACTTCGGGTAGTTCAGCTCCGGCCGGTCCAGCCCGGCGATGCCGAACAGCCCGGTCAGGTCCAGCGGGCCGGGCAGCGGGAAGACCTCCGCCTCGGTGATGTTCAGCTCCCGCACCAGCAGGTCCAGGATGTACGGGTCGATCGACTCCTCGACCTCCAGCCGCACCGGCGGGCCGAAGCGCCGCCGCATCAGCTCCTTCTCCAGGGCCTTGAGGATGTTCTCGGTGTCGTCCTCCTCCACCTCCAGGTCCTCGTTGCGGGTGACCCGGAAGGCGTGGTGGGCGAGCACCTCCATCCCCGGGAAGAGCTCCTCCAGGTGCGCTCCCATGACGTCCTCCAGCGGCACGTACCGCTGCGGGGAGGCCTCCAGGAAGCGGGCGAGCGACTGCGGCACCTTCACCCGGGCGAAGTGCTTGTGCCCGGAGACCGGGTTGCGCACGACGACCGCCAGGTTGAGGGAGAGCCCCGATATGTAGGGGAAGGGGTGCGCCGGGTCCACCGCCAGCGGGGTGAGCACCGGGAAGATCTTCTGCCGGAACAGCGTGTGCAGCCGCGCCTGCTCCTTCTCCGCCAGCTCGGACCAGCGGACCACCTCGATCCCCTCGGCGGCGAGGTCCGGCAGCACCTCCTGCTGGAACGCGGCGGCGTGGCGGGCCATCAGCTCGCGCGAGCGGGTCCAGATGAGGTCCAGCACCTCGCGCGGCTGGAGCCCGGAGGCGCTGCGCTGGGCGACGCCGGTGGCGATCCGGCGCTTGAGGCCGGCCACCCGGACCATGAAGAACTCGTCGAGGTTGCTGGCGAAGATCGCCAGGAACTTGGTGCGCTCCAGCAACGGGATCCCCGGATCCTCCGCCAGTTCCAGCACGCGTTCGTTGAACGCGAGCCAGCTGCGCTCACGGTCCAGGAACCGGCCCTGCGGCAGCTCCTCGAGGTCCTGCTCGTCGGTGACCGTCAGTTCCGGCGGTATCCCGAGCGCGCTGGACATCCGCGCGGGTGGGGACAGCGGGGCAGGGACGGGGCGGGGGATGCTCATGAGCTCCAGCTCCTCCAGCAGGACGGCGTCCGGACACGAAATGCTTTTCGGGCCGTCGCCCTCGCCCATCACCAGCACCCAACCACCCGGCGCGGTCGTCACAGGACCGGTCGACGTGTGCCGACCGATGCTGCACGAGCGAGACACTACGGACTTCATCCTGTGATCTTCGCGGCATTAATTGAATCCACGGTAAACACCGCATGGCCAGGAGGAAAGCTGAGGCGGTCAGGGCTGCGGCGACGAGCGCACACCCGTTGCCGCGGCCCCGTTCTCTCCGCTAGGCGAGGCCGGATCGCCCTGATCCGGCGATCACTTTCGGTTACCGGAACGCGGTCACCGGGAATTCGGCCGCACGACCCCGGCCCGATACATCAGATCGACTTCGTGGACAGTGAATCCGAGCCTTTCGTAGACCCGGACCGCCGCGGGATTGTCCGCGTCGACGTACAGCAGCACCGTCTCCAGGCCACGCTCGCCGACCGACTCGTCACCGCCTGTCAGGTGGCGCAGGCCGGCCGCGGTCAGCGCCCGGCCGAGGCCGCTGCCCTGCTCCGCCGGGTCGACGCCCACCACGTACACCTCGCCGAGCGCGGGTTCGGTCGCGGTGGCCGGGTGCACCTTCGTCCAGTGGAAGCCGATCGGCTTGCCGTCCCGGGTGGCGAGGAAGAAGCCCGCCGGGTCGAACCACGGCTCGGCCAGCCGGTCGGCCAGGTCGCGCTCGGTCCAGGAGCCCTGCTCCGGGTGGTGGGCGAAGGCCAGGGCGTTCAGGCGGAGCCACTCGGTGTCGTCCTCACCGGGCCGGAAGGTCCGCAGCTCGATCCCGTCCGGGAGCGGGACCGCCTCGGTCTGCGGACCGGTGCGGCGCATCTGCCGCAGCTCGCGGACCAGCTCGGCGCCGTAGCGCTCGGCCAGGTGCCGGGCCGCCGGGTGTCCGCCGTGCACCCAGAAGTCCACGTACCCGCGGCCCGCCCGGGCGGCCTGGGCGAGCACCGCGTCCACCAGGGGCCGGCCGAAGCCCCGTCCGCGGGCGGCCGGCGCCACGACGAGCTCGGCGGCCGGGTTGGCGCTGCCGTTCTCGGGGACCTCCAATTGGCCGTAGCCGACGGTCCCGGCGGTGCCGGGATCCGCTTCGAGGAAGTGGGTCACTCCGGTCCGCGCCGTCTCCGAGGAGCGAAGACGCAGGCGCCCCTGTTCGGACACGGCCTCCCGGCCGTCCGCGCCCTGGGCCTCCGCGAGGATCCGCAGGGCCGCGTCCCGCTGGGCCGGCCGCAGTACGTCGGAGGCGAGGACCGTGATCGCGTCGCCCGGTGTTGCCGTTCCATCGTCCATGCACTGACGATACGTCAACGGTGAACGCAGAGAACCCCCGCCGGAATACCGGCGGGGGTTCTCTCACAATTTGTTCGGCGGCGTCCTACTCTCCCACAGGGTCCCCCCTGCAGTACC
>NZ_JBEOWI010000048.1:0-66472 GCF_040296005.1 Kitasatospora sp. NPDC002551
TGACCTCCTCGGTGACCGGGTGCTCCACCTGCAGACGGGTGTTGACCTCCAGGAAGGAGATCGTGCCGTCCACCGCCACCAGGAACTCGCAGGTGGTGGTCATCGGGCGGTGCTCCCCTCGGGGGCGAGGCCGGCCTCGCCCGACATGAGTGCGCGGTAGCGCGCCGAGCTCTGCAGGAGTTCCTGGTGGGTGCCGACCGCCTCGATCCGGCCGTCGGCGAGGACGGCGACCCGGTCGGCGAGCAGCACGGTGCTCGGGCGGTGGGCGACCACCAGGGCGGTGGTGGAGACGAGGACCGCGCGCAGGGCGCGCTCGACCAGCGCCTCGGTGTGCACGTCCAGCGCGGAGAGCGGGTCGTCGAGCACCAGGAAGGCCGGGTCGCCGACCACGGCGCGGGCCAGGGCGAGCCGCTGGCGCTGGCCGCCGGACAGGCCGAGGCCCTGCTCGCCGACCTCGGTGTCGACGCCCTCGGGCAGGTGGTCGACGAAGCCGGCCTGGGCGGTGGCGAGGGCCGCGTGCAGCTGGTCGTCGTCCGCGCCGGGGGCGCCCATCAGCACGTTCTCGCGGATGGTGGTGGAGAACAGGGTGGGGTCCTCGAAGGCGACCGCGACCATCTCGCGCAGGTGCGAGCGGTCCAGCTCGCGGATGTCCCGGCCGTCCAGGGTGATGGTGCCGGCGGTGGTCTCGTAGAGGCGGGGGAGCAGGGCGGTGAGGGTGGTCTTGCCGCTGCCGGTGGCGCCGACCAGGGCCATCGTCTCGCCGCTGCGGATGTGCAGGTCGACGCCGCGGAGCAGATCGGGGGTGCCCGCGGGAGCGTCGGGGTAGCGGAAGCGGACGCCGGTGAGCCGGATGCCGTCGGGGGTGGTGACGGTCGTCGCGGTGGTCTTCGGGGTGGTCGTCGTGGTGCTCTTCGTGGTGCTCTGCGGGGTGGTCTTCGTGGCGGTGGTCGTGGCCGTGGGGGCGGCGTCGGTGTCGGCCGGCTCGGCGTCGGGCTCGTCCAGCACCTCGAAGAAGCGGTCGGTGGCGGTGGCGGCCTCGTTGGAGTAGGCCATCAGCCAGCCGAGCGACTCGATCGGCCAGCGCACGGTGAGCGCGGTGGAGAGGAAGGCGACCAGGGAGCCGGCGCTCAGCTCGTCGTGGGCGACCAGGTAGGCGCCGACCGCGAGGGCGCAGCCGAGGGCGAGTTCGGGCAGGCCGATGACGATCGACCAGAGGTTGGCGAGCATGCCGGCCTTGTCCAGCTCGGTGCGGCGGAGCTCGGAGGACTGACCGTGGAACCGCTCCGCCATCGAGCGGTGGCGGCCGAAGGCCTTGAGGATCCGGATGCCGAGGACGGACTCCTCGATGAGGGTGGTGAGGTCGCCGTTGCGGTCCTGCGTCAGGCGGGTGGCGCGGGAGTAGCGGGACTCGAAGCGGCGGGTGAGCAGGAAGAGCGGGACGGTCGGGCCGAGGGTGATGAGGGCGAGCCGCCAGTCCTGGGTGAACATCAGCGCGATGCCGGCCAGGAAGGTCAGCGTGTTGACGACGAGGAAGACCAGCGGGAACGACAGGAACGTCCGCATGACGTGCAGGTCGGACATCGCGCGGGAGAGCAACTGGCCGGAGCCCCAACGGTCGTGGAAGGAGACCGGCAGGCGCTGCAGCTTGCCGAAGAGCTCGCCGCGCAGGGTCGTCTCGACCTCGGCGAGCGGCCTGGCCAC
This sequence comes from Kitasatospora sp. NPDC002551, assembly GCF_040296005.1. Lineage (NCBI taxonomy): Bacteria > Bacillati > Actinomycetota > Actinomycetes > Kitasatosporales > Streptomycetaceae > Kitasatospora > Kitasatospora sp. NPDC002551. Next base: position 1,702 of record NZ_JBEOWI010000048.1, read on the forward strand.
CACCACCCGGCGGGCGTGGAAGAAGGCGGCTTCGGAGAGGCCGAGCAGGAGCAGGAGGGCCGCGAGGGGCCAGAGGGCTTGGAGGTCGTGCTCGGCGATCGGGCCGTCGACGATCCTTCCGAGGACGATCGGTACGAGCAGGGTGCTGAGGGAAGCGAGCATCGCGGCGGTCGTCGAGACGACCAGGCGCGTGCGGACCGGACGAACGTAGGGCCACATCCGAAGGAGCGAGCGCACTGTCGAACGGCGGGGCGCGGGAGGCGCGGTGCCGGGCACTGCGACGGAATCGGTGGCGGTGTCAAGGACTTGGTTCTTGGCCATCGCGGCGAGAATAGGCCGGATACTCTCTATCGCTCAGCCAGGTATCGAACGCACCGTCGATTACCGGCCATGTGCACGGCTGGATCAGGGCGTCGCCCGCAGAAGGTGCAGCGTATGCCCGGTGAGCAGCACCGCATCCCCCGGGAGGTATAGACCGGCTGGGCCGGTGCCGTCCTCGGCGGCGGTGTCGACGACGGTCTCGAAGCGGGTACCTTCGGCCGTCCAGGGGGTGCCCGGCAGGGTGAAGGGAAGGGGTCGCGGACCGGCGTTGAGGAGCAGCAGGAAGCTGTCGTCGAGCAACGGACGGCCGTGGGCGTCGCGTTCGGACATCGCGGTTCCCGACAGGAGCATGCCCAGTGACGCGGTCGGCGCAAACCAGTCGGTCTCGGTCATGTCCCGGCCAAGAGGTGTGAACCACAGTAGATCGGGCCGACCGCCCGGAGTGGTGGCGCGGCCGGAGAAGAACGCCCGCTGCCGCAGCACGGGGTGGTGGCGGCGGAGCCGGACCAGTGCGGCGGTGAACGCGGACAGGGCGCGCCAGGCCGGGTCGTCGAGCAGCGACCAGTCGAGCCAACTCACCTCGTTGTCCTGGCAGTAGGCGTTGTTGTTGCCGCCCTGGGTGCGGCCGAACTCGTCCCCGGCGGTGAGCATCGGGACGCCGGCGGAGAGCAGCAGGGTGGCGATGAGGTTGCGCAGTTGGCGGCGGCGCAGGGCGGTGACGGCGGGGTCGGTGCTCTCGCCCTCGGCGCCGTGGTTCCAGGAGCGGTTGTCGTCGGTGCCGTCCCGGTTGGCCTCGCCGTTGGCCTCGTTGTGCTTGCGGTCGTAGGAGACGAGGTCGCGCAGGGTGAAACCGTCGTGCGCCGTCACGTAGTTGACGGAGGCGTACGGGCGGCGTCCGGCGTGCTGGTAGAGGTCGGAGGAGCCGGAGAGGCGGTAGCCGAGCTCCCGGACGTCGGGGCGGGCACCGCGCCAGAAGTCGCGTACGGTGTCGCGGTAGCGGTCGTTCCACTCGGCCCACGGCGGGGGGAAGCCGCCCACCTGGTAGCCGCCCGGGCCGACGTCCCAGGGCTCGGCGATCAGCTTCACCCGGCTGAGCAGCGGGTCCTGGGCGATGGCGGCGAGCAGCGGGTGCTCCCTGGTGACGTCGTGGCCGCCGCCGTGGCCGTTGCCGGTGGCGGCGCCGCCGCGGGCGAGGGCGGCGGCGAGGTCGAAGCGGAAGCCGTCCACGCCCATCTCGTGCACCCAGTACCGCAGCGAGTCGGTGATCAGCCGGATCACCTGGGGGCGGCGGGTGTCCAGGGTGTTGCCGCAGCCGGTGAAGTCGGCGTAACCGCGCGGGTGGTGGGGCGGCAGGCGGTAGTGGCCGGCGTTGTCGATGCCGCGCAGGAACAGCGAGGGGCCCATCTCGGAGCCCTCGGCGGTGTGGTTGTAGACCACGTCGAGGATCACCTCGATGCCGGCGGCGTGCAGCGCGCGGACCATCCGCTTGAACTCGCCGACCTGGCCGCCGCGTGAGCCGGAGGCGGAGTAGCCGGCGTGCGGGGCGAAGTAGCCGACGGTGTTGTAGCCCCAGTAGTTGACCAGGCCGCGGGCCTGGAGGTGGTCCTCGCTGACGTGGTGGTGGACCGGGAGCAGTTCGACCGCGGTGACGCCGAGCCCGGTGAGGTGGGCGAGGGCGGCGGGGTGGGCGAGGCCGGCGTAGGTGCCGCGCAGGGCGGGCGGGACGTCGGGGTGGCGCAGGGTGAAACCGCGGACGTGCAGTTCGTAGAGGACCGTCTCGGCCCAGGGGGTCTTGGGGCGGTGGTCGTCGGACCAGTCGTCGTCGTCCCGGACGACGACGGATCTGGGGACGTACGGGGCCGAGTCGCGGTTGTCGCGGACGGTGTCGGCGACGTCCGCCTCGGGCCAGCCGCGGACGGCGGCGCAGGTGGCGTCGTGGGAGGTGTAGGCGCCGTCGACGGCGCGGGCGTAGGGGTCGAGCAGCAGCTTGGCGGGGTTCCAGCGGGCGCCGGTCCACGGGTCCCAGCGGCCGTGCACGCGGTAGCCGTAGCGGGTGCCGGGGAGGACGCCGGGGACGAAGCCGTGCCAGGTGTGGGCGTCCTGCTCGGTGAGGCGCAGGCGGGTCTCGCGGCCGTCCTCGTCGAAGAGGCAGAGGTCGACGGCCTCGGCGCCGCCGGCCCAGAGCGCGAAGTTGGTGCCGGGGCGGCCGTCCGGGCCTGGGTGGAAGCGGGCGCCGAGCGGCAGCCGGCTGCCCGGCCACGGCACCGCACCGCCGGCCCCGTCCGCGGTTCCGGGGGCGTGCGCGCGTACGGCGGTCGCCGACTCCTGCCCTGACGCCATGGCGGTGCCCTCCCTGACGGGGTGTCCCGGACCCCGTGCGGTCTCTCATTCCCTGTTCACGCCGGACGGAAGCGGCTGAACACCGTCTTACCGGCAGATGGCGCCCGGGCGCGCACCCGAAAAGTCGGCCGGCCCGACTTCCCACTCCACCCCACCCACCCCTGCGTGCCGTCTGCGCCCCGCCGTGGAATATGTCGGTCGGTCTACAGATTCGCAGGGTGCTCCCGGAGGGGAAAGTCGGTCCCGCCGACTTCTTGCTCCGAGCGGGCGCGCGGGGAGTGGGAAGTCGGCCGGGCCGACTTTTCGCTCCGGGTGGGCGGCGGCCATCAGTAGACCGGTCTACATAAAAAGGGTGGATGGGGTGGGGCTTTCGGGGTGGTGGGGCGGCGTGTCGGCGTGTCCTGGTGGGGGTGGCCTCGTTGTGGGGGTAACGGACGGAGACGGCGGGAGGCCGCGAGATGTGGGTAGGGCGGCTGGCGGCGCTGGGCTGCTGCCTGGCGGTGCTGGTCGGCTGTGCCGGTGGCGGTGGGTCGGGGACGTCGAGCGGGGACGCCGCTCCGTCCGGTGGTCCGGGCGCTCCGCCTCCGCCCTCGCGGGCGTCGATCACCGCGGTGCCCGCCGACGACACCCAGAACCTGCCGCCCGAGGGCCCGGTCGGGGTGACGGTCGCCCAGGGCCGACTGGTCTCCGTGCGGCTCGCCGACACCCGGGGCGGCGAGGTCCCCGGCACGCTCTCCCCCGACGGCGCCAGCTGGACCCCGAACGGCACGCTGCCGCCGGCCACCGCGTTCACCCTGGACGCCGTCGCCGAGGACGACCAGGGCCAACGGGCGGTCCAGCACACCGACTTCTCGACGATGCCCCCGGCGCACACCTTCGTCGCCTTCTTCACCCCCGAGGACGGTTCCACCGTCGGCGTCGGCATGCCGGTCTCGCTGCGGTTCAGCCGCCCGATCACCGACCGGGCCGTGGTGGAGCGCGCGATCGCGGTGACCGCCGACCCGCCGGTGGAGGTGGCCGCGCACTGGTTCGGCGGCCAGCGCCTGGACTTCCGCCCCCGGGACTACTGGGCGCCGGGCACCAGGGTCACCGTCGCGCTGCGGCTCAAGGACGTGCAGGGCGCGCCGGGCGAGTTCGGCACCCAGAGCAAGGACGTCCGGTTCACCATCGGCCGGGCCCAGGTGTCCACCGTCGACCTGGACGCCCACACCCTCACCGTCCGGGCCGGCCAGGGCGGCAAGGCGGTGCGCACGCTCAAGGTGTCCGGCGGGGACGCCAGGCACACGACGTACCGGGGCGTGCTCGTGGTGTCCGAGAAGTACAAGGTCACCCGGATGAACTCGCAGACCGTCGGGATGGGCGACGAGTACGACATCAAGGACGTCCCGCACGCGATGCGGCTGACCAACTCGGGCACCTTCGTGCACGGCAACTACTGGGCCAGCCCGTCGGTGTTCGGCACCGCCAACACCAGTCACGGCTGCATCGGCCTGGCCGACGTCAAGGGCGGGTCGAGCGGCGAGACGCCGGCGGGCTGGCTCTTCGAGCACACGCTCCCGGGGGACGTGTTCGAGGTGAAGGCCGCGACGGGCGACGTGGTGCCGCCGAACAACGGTCTGAACGGCTGGAACCTGTCCTGGGCGCAGTGGGTGGCCGGAAGCGCCTTCCGCTCCGCCGCGAGCCCCTCCGCCACCCCGCCCGCCGGACCGGTGGTGAACGTGCCCCCGAGCCCGTCTCCGGCCCCGTCACTGAACCCGTCCCCGGCCCCGTCCCCGAGCCCCTCCGGGACCGCCTCCCCGCCCCCGTCCGGGAGCCCGTCCCCGACGGTCACCCCCTGATGATCATGTGCGGATGATCTTCACCGGCGTTCACCGGTAGCCTCCCCAGGATTCACCCATTCGGCCCAGCTATCCTGCTTGCCGCGCCGAAGCCCGGCGCGAAAGATCGCCGGTCCGGTGCAACCCGTCCGGGCGAACAATGCGTCCATCAGGATGTACACCGGGAGGGGAGAGACCGTGAAGCCGGTTAGGGCGGCCGACGCCGCGATACGCACCACCGTCACCCGCCGCCGTCTGCGCAGCAGTGCGGTGGCGTTGGCGATGGGCGGGGTGCTGCTGCTCACCGCGGCCTGCAGCAGCAGCGGCGGCGACAACAAGACCACCGGGGGCGGCGAAGCGGCCGCCACGGCCGGCGCCAACGGTACGGGGGACTCCGGCAACGGCACTCCGGCGCCGGGCCAGTCCGCGGCCACGCCGAAGACCTCGGCCGCCGTGGTGACCGTCGAGCCCAAGGACGGCGCCCAGGACGTCGCCCCGGACGGCGCGCTCAAGGTCGCCGTGGCCAACGGCAAGCTCACCGCGGTCGAGGTGACCGACAAGGAGGGCAAGCCGGTCGCGGGCACCATCGCCGCGGACGGCAGCGGCTGGAAGCCCACCTCCCCGCTGGCCGTCGGCATGGCGTACAAGGTGAACGCCCAGGCCACCGACGCCGAGGGCCTGGTGGCCGCGTCCACCACCTCGTTCACCACGCTGACGCCCGAGAAGAAGGTCTCCACCAACGACAACATCGCCGACAACGCCACCTACGGCGTCGGCATGATCGTCTCGGTGGTCTTCAACAAGGAGATCAAGAACAAGGACGCGGTCCTGGGCGGCATCACCTTCGAGACCAACAACGGCACCACCGTGAAGGGCCACTGGTTCGGCTCGAAGCGCATCGACTTCCGCCCCGAGAAGTACTGGGCGCCGGGCACCAAGGTCACCATCAAGTACCGGCTGAAGAACGTCGAGGTAGCCCCGGGCGTCTACGGCGACGTGGAGAAGGACGAGCCGTTCACCATCGGCCGCTCCCAGGTCTCCGTGGCCGACTCGGCCAGCCACCAGATGACGGTGACCCGGGACGGCGCGAGCCACACCGTGCCGGTGACCCTCGGCGACGAGAAGAACCCCTCCTGGAACGGCACCATGGTGGTGATGTCCAAGGAGAAGGTCACCCGGATGAACTCGCAGACCGTCGGTCTCGGCGGCGAGTACGACATCCCGGACGTGCCGCACGCGATGCGCCTGACCACCTCCGGCACCTTCGTGCACGGCAACTACTGGGCCAACCCGTTCGGCAAGACCAACGCCAGCCACGGCTGCATCTCGCTGCAGGACGAGAAGGGCGGCAGCGACACCTCGCAGGCGGGCAAGTTCTTCAACGACTCGATCATCGGCGACGTCGTCATCGTGAAGAACTCCAAGGAGAAGACCGTCGCCCCCGACAACGGCCTGAGCGGCTGGAACATCGGCTGGGCGAACTGGTAGGTCCTACCCGGCGGTAGCCGCCGCCAGGCCCGGTACGGCACGGACCGGCCCGATCCCCACTCGCCGGGGTCGGGCCGGTCGTCGTTTCCGCGTGGACGGGTCCCCGAACGGCGCAACCTTTCCGCTGGGTGGTGCGTGTATTGGTCGTGCGAGTACGAGGGAGGGAGTCGACGGTGAAGTCGATACGCAGGGTGATGGCCGCCGGTCTGGTCGGGGGAGCGCTGGTGCTGACCAGCGCCTGCGGCGGCGGGGGAAGCGGGGGCGGGAGCGGCAGCGCGGCCAAGGCCGAGCTGGGCGCGGGCGGGACCGCGGGGGTCCCGTCGGCGGCCGGCGCGGCGCCCGCGGCCCCCACGACGGCCGCGGGGGCGCCCGCCACCGGCGCCGCCCCCAGGGTCTCGCAGGCCGTGGTGGACATCCAGCCCGGGGCCGGCGCGGTGGACGTCGCTCCGGACGGCGCGCTCAAGGTCGCGGTCTCCGGCGGCAGGCTCACCACCGTCAAGGTGAGCGACAGGGCCGGCAAGGAGGTGGCCGGCACCATCGCCGCCGACGGGTCGAGCTGGACCCCGTCCGGCCCGCTGGCCGTCGGCACCGCGTACCAGGTGAGCGCCCTGGCGGCGGACGCGGGCGGCGTGGTCGCCTCGGCGGACAGCAGCTTCACCACGCTCACCCCCGAGCGCGAGGCGAAGGCGGGCGACAACCTGGAGGACGGCGCCACCTACGGCGTGGGCATGATCGTCTCGGTCACCTTCGACAAGGACGTGAAGAACAAGGACGCGGTGGCGAAGGGCATCACCTTCAACACCAGCGACGGCACCGTGGTGCGGGGCCACTGGTTCGGCAACCGCCGGCTGGACTTCCGTCCCGAGAAGTACTGGAACCCGGGGACGCGGGTCACCGTCCGGTACCGGCTGAAGAGCGTGGAGATCGCCCCGGGCGTCTACGGGGGAGTCGACCGGGACGAGCCCTTCACTATCGGGCGATCCCAGATCTCGACGGTTGACGCCGGGGCGCACCGGATGACGGTGGTCCGGGACGGTCAGAGCTCGGTCGTCGAGATCACCTCCGGCTCGCCCGAGCACCCGACCTGGAACGGCACCATGGTGGTCATGTCCAAGGAGGGCGTGGTGCGGATGCAGTCCAGCACCCTGCCCGGGATGACCGGCGAGCCCTACGACCTCCAGGTCCCGCACTCCATGCGGCTCACCGACTCCGGCACCTACGTGCACGGCAACTACTGGAGCAACGCCTTCGGCGAGGACAACGTCAGCCACGGCTGCGTGGGCCTCAAGGACGTCAAGGGCGGCGGCCCGGGCACCTCGGCGGGCCGGTTCTACGACGGCTCGCTGATCGGGGACGTGGTCACCGTGCAGAACTCCGCCCGCGGCCGGGTCGCGCCGGACAACGGCCTCAGCGGCTGGAACCTCGACTGGAGTGCCTGGTAGCCCGCGGCCCGTCGCGACCCTGCCCCGGACCTGCCCGAACGCGGGTTCGGGTTGCACGCGGCATATGCCGAAACACCCGTGATCGTTTGCTCATTGTCCGTACGCGGCCGCTTGCGTTCCGCAATGATGGGTCGCATGGCGGGTTGGGGCGAAACAGATCAGTCATCACTTCCGGGTGCCAGCTTGGTCGCTGACGCGTCGTGGGCTCCGTTCCAGGACGCCCTCGCGGCCCTGGAACGGCTCAGCTCCGAGGAGCTGGAACAGCTGTACGTCGGGAAGCTGTGCGACCGGGAGGCGCCGCGCGAGGTGCGGTTGCCGTCCCGGCCGGCGACCGGCCCGCTGGCGCGCCGGCTGGTGCTCGCGGCCCTGGAGACCTGGGACCTGCACCAGCACCTGGAGGTCGGCGAGTTACTCACCAGTGAACTCGTCGCCAATGCGGTGCGGCACGCTGCCGGCCGGACGATCGGACTGGCCGTGATGCGCAAGCCGGGCTGGGTCCGGGTGGAAGTGCGGGACTCCTCGCGGGCCCTGCCGTGCATGGTCGTGGCGGAGCCGCTCCCGGTGAACGAGCGCGGGCGCGGCCTGCAGGTGGTCGACGACCTGGCGGACCGCTGGGGCGCCGACCTGCTGCCGCGCGGCAAGGGCGTCTGGTTCGAGCTGAAGGTCCGTGAGCGGGCCTGACTCCGGAGGGCGGCCGTCCGGCCGGGAAAACACGCGGGGCCCCCGACTTCACCGTGGTCCGGTGGCTGGGGGCCCCTGCAGGTCATCGCGCCGGCCAAGGGGGTGCGTGCCGCGCGATGGGCGTCGGCCGCGCCAGGTCGGGCCAGCCGAAGTCTTCTCGCGCCCAGGGGCGTGCCAGTCGCTGGCGTCCGCCCTCGGACATCTCGACTATCGCATGGATCTCAGCATGTGGGCAAACCAGGTGGCTTCGATTTCAAGGTTTGTAACTTAGTTCACCTTGGGAATTTGCATAGGTTCACGCCGTGGCCTGAGATTATTCATGATCGACACTATTCCGTGCCCGCGTCCGGGGCTTCCCGGGCGGCCCGCCACCGCGTGGCGCTTGACCTCAAGTCGGCTTCACCTCCTACCGTCCTCCCGGACCGCCGGTGAACGGCCGGCGGCACTCTCCGAGGGGGATCCGCCCATGACCGCCACCGACGGCGTCGTTCCCGACCGGTACCGCTACGCGGCCGTCCCGCACATCATGGTCGCGGACGCCGCTGCGGCGATCGACTTCTACGAGCGGGCCTTCGGGGCCCGCGAGGACATCCGGATCGACGCGCCCGGGGGCGGGGTCCTGCACGCGGAGATCAGCATCGGGCGGTCCGTGCTGATGCTGGGGGACGCCGGCGGGGACGGCGCGCCGTTCACCGCCCCGTCCGTGCTCGGCGGCACCAGCGTCGCCCTGCACGTCTACGTGCCCGACGTGGACGCCCTCGCCGCGCGCGCCGAGGCGGCCGGCGCGGAGGTCCTCCAGCCGCCGACCGACATGTTCCACGGCGACCGCACCACCGTCCTCAAGGACCCCTCGGGCCATGTGTGGATCTTCCTCACCCGCCTGGAGGACCTCTCGCCGGAGGAGCTCCACCGCCGCCTGCCCACCGGCTGACGGCCGGCCGGGCCCCGGGCCTCCCCACCCCCGTCGGGGAGGCCCGGCGCCATGACCGCAGTCTTCGCCGTCCGGGCGTTGTCCAGAAGGCCCTCCGGACCGCCGTGGACAAAGCCCGCCCCGCCGCCCGGGCGCCTTGTGGGCCGGGGATCCCCGCACCTACCGTGGCCCGGGCCGACGTCGGGGGGCGAGGGGAACGGGATGGGACGCCGTGAACGGCCGGTGGATCCGGCGGACGGGCCGGTGGAGCGGTTCGCCCACGAGTTGCGCGAGCTCAGACAGGAGGCCGGCGGCCTCACCTACCGGGCCATGGCCGCCCGCGCGCACTACTCGCCGGCCGCGCTCGCCCAGGCCGCCTCCGGGGACCGGCTGCCGACCCTGCCCGTCGTCCTCGCCTACGTCGGCGCGTGCGGGGGCGACGCCGACGACTGGACCGGGCGCTGGCAGCGGGCGAGCCGGGAGCTCGCCGAGCGGGCGGCCGCGGGCGACGACCCGGCCGGCGCGCCGTACCTCGGGCTGGCCCGGTTCGAGCCCGGCGACCGGGAGCTGTTCTTCGGCCGCGCGAACCTGGTCGCCCGGCTCGTCGCGCTGGTGCGCGAACGACGGGTCGTCGCGCTGGTCGGGCCCTCCGGCAGCGGCAAGTCCTCGCTGCTGCGGGCCGGCCTGGTGCCCGCCCTGCGCGAGGAGGCCGGCCCGCACCGGCCGACCGCGATCCGCATCCTGACGCCCGGCCCGCACCCCGTCCGCAGCCACGCCGGACTGCTCGCGCCGGAGAACACCGGCCGGGGCGTGGTGCTGCTCGTCGACCAGTTCGAGGAGGTGTTCACGCTCTGCGCCGACGCCGCCGAGCGCGCCCGCTTCGTCGGCCTGCTGCTCGCCGCCGCCGGGCCCGACCGGGGCGCCCGCGTGGTGCTCGCCGTACGGGCCGACTTCTTCGGCCACTGCGCCGCCCACGGCCCGCTCGCCGAGGCCGTCCGGGAGACCACCCAGCTGGTCACCCCGATGAGCCCCGAGGAACTGCGCGACGCCGTCGTGCGGCCCGCCGCCGCCCGCGGGCTGGTCGTCGAACGCTCGCTCACCGCCCGGATCGTCCGCGACCTCGCCGACGAGCCCGGCGGCCTGCCGCTGCTCTCGCACGCCCTGCTGGAGACCTGGCGCCGCCGCCGCGGCCGCACCCTCGCGGAGAGCGCGTACGAGGCGGCGGGCGGACTGCACGGCGCGCTCGCCCGCACCGCCGAGGAGTTCCACGCCGGCCTCACCCCCGCGCAGGCCGCGGTCGCCCGCAGGGTGCTGCTGCGGCTGGTCGCACCGGGTCAGGGCACCCATGACACCCGGCGGCCCGCTGACCGCGCCGAGTTCGCCGAGCGCGCCGCGGCGGGCCCCGGCGCCGCGCCCGTCCTCGAACAGCTGGCCCGCGCCCGGCTGATCACCCTGACCGGCTCCACCGTGGACCTCGCCCACGAGGCGTTGCTCACCGGCTGGCCGCGGCTGCGCGGCTGGATCGACGAGGACCGCGAACGCCTGCACACCCAGCGCCGCCTCACCGAGGCCGCGCAGGCCTGGGCGGCGCTGGACCGGGACACCGGCGCGCTGTACCGGGGGGTGCGGCTGTCCGTCGCGGCGGACCGGTTCCCGGCCCGGCCCGACGGGCCGGACGAACTCACCCCGCTGGAGCGGGAGTTCCTCGCCGCCAGCACCGCCGCGCAGGGCCGCGAGCGCCGCCGGCGGCGGGCGCTCACCGGCGTGCTCTGCGCGGTGCTGGCGCTCGCCCTGACGGCGGGCCTGGCGGCGTGGCAGCAGAACCGGACCGGCGAGCGGCGCCGCGTCGAGGCGGACGCGCGCCGGGCCGCCGGCGTCGCCGCCGTCCTGCGGCTGTCCGACCCCCGCACCGCCATGCGGCTCGCCCTCGCCGCCTGGCGGCTCGCCGACCTGCCGGAGACCAGGTCCGCCGTGCTGGGCGCCGCGGCGCAGCGGGAACTGGACGCCTACGCCGACCCCGACGGCGACCCGGGCACCGTCCGCCACCTCGGCTCCGACGGCCGGACGCTGACCAGCATCGGCCCCGACCGGGTCACCGTCCGCGACCTGGAGACCGGCGCGCCCGTGCGCACCCTCCCCGGGCTGGGCGGGGATGTCGGCCGGGTGGGGTGGAAGGAGGGGGACGGGGACCTGGTGACCTTCTTCCCGGACGAGCCGGCCCCGGAGAACGCCGGCCGGGTCGCGGTACGGGACCTGACCGGCCGCACCCCCGACCTGGTCCTCGGCCCGGCGTCGGGCGGTGCCGAGATGGGCCCGAGCGGCCGGCAGGTGGTCGGGTACGACCGCACGCCCACCGAGTACGTGGTCACGCTGTGGGACGCGGGCGGCGGCGGGGCGCTCATGGAGTTCCGGGCGCCCCGCGATCCGGCCGCCGACCCGACGGGCGGCAGCATGCCGGCCTCGACGACGGCCCGGTACGCGCGGGACCACCGCCTGTTCGACCCGGACGCTCCGGACGTGACGCTCGGCCCCGACGGCAGGCTGCTCGCCTACTGCGTGCCCGGGCGCCCGCTCCAGCTCTGGGACGTCGCCGAGCGCCGGCAGCTGGCGGTGCCCTGGACCGCCGACCGGGACTGCTACCGGGAGCCGTACCGGTTCGTCGCGGGCGGCCGGGTGCTGGCCCACGTCACCGACGGCACCGTCCGGACCTGGGACACCTCCACCGGCACCGAGGGCCTGCCGCTGGAGTTCCGCCGGATGAGGGAGCTGGGGAGCAGCGCGGACGACCGCTACCTGGTCGCGATGACCGGCACGGAGGTGCTCCTCTGGCGGCTGGACAGCCCGAACTCGCCGGCCCTCCTCTATCCGACCGACGGCGAGATCGCCGTCGACCCCCGGATCGACCCGCGGACCGGGCTGCTCCGCTATCTGGCCGGTCCGGGCGACGGTACCGGCTCCGTGGTCCGCACCCTGGACGTGAGCGGGACGGTCCGGGCCGACTGGCAGCCGGAGCTGCTGAAGGCGAGGTTCAGCCCGGACGGGTCCCTGCTCGCCACCGCGGGCCTGCCCGGCGCGGACGGGCTCGCCCGCTTCGCGCTCGTCGACGGCCGTACCGGTGCACCGGTCGCCGGGCTGCCCGGGCAGCCCTGCCGGCGGGAGCCGTCCCGAGGTCCCTTCGCACGGTTCACGCCGCCCTGCGCCGTGTCGCTGGCGTTCCGTCCGGACGGGAGCGGGCTCGGCTACAGCACCTGGGGGCCGGGCCTCGCGCGGAGCATCGGGTTCTGGGACGCCCGGCGGGGCGGGCCGGTGGTTCCGGCGGGCGATCCGCCGGAGCGCTGGTCGGGCATGGCGCTCGCCCCGGACGGCCGGGTGGTGCTGCGGGCCGGGACGGCGGGGCTCGAACTCTGGGACCCCGGCGCCGGCCGGGTGACCGCGACCGTCCCGGGGCCGCAGGGGGAGGAGTTCGCCATCCGTCCCGACGGCCGGCTGCTGGTCACGTCCTCCGGCGACGTCGTCGACCTGCCGCGCCTGACGGCCATGCCGCACCCGCGGCACCTCGCGGCCGCGGAGGCGCTGGAGTTCAGCGCCGACGGCCGGTACCTCGCGGCCGGTGAGTCGGCCGGCCGGGTCACCCTGTGGGACGGCGGCCTGGAACGCCGGCTCGGCATCCTGACCCGGGCCGACCTCGGTGCGTCGATGGTCCTCGCCCTCGCCTTCTCGCCGGACGGCCGCACGCTCGCCGTCGCGTACCTGGACAGCACCGTCCAGCTCTGGGACCTCGACTCGCACCTTCCGGTCGGCGCCCCCTTCCCCACCGCCGGCGACACGGTGCAGGACCTCGCGTTCTCGCCGGACTCGGCCGCCCTGTACGTCGCCGGGGGGCAGGTGCGGCAGCGGATCGAGGTCGCCCCGGCCGCCGCCGCGGCGGGCGTGTGCCGCCGGGCGGGCGGCGGGTTGGGCCGGGCGGAGTGGCGCACCCACCTGCCCGGCGTCCCGTACCGGGAGACCTGCTGATCAGCGGAGCGGGGGCAGGACGTTCTCGGCGTACTGGGGGGAGACGTTGCCCGGGGGGCCGTAGTCGCAGACGACGTAGGTCTCGTACCAGGTGTCGCCCCGGCCGTGGGCGCGGGCGCAGCCGAGGCGGGTGGAGGACTTCCAGACCACCTGGGTGAACAGGCCGGTGGCGGCGGAGAAGCCGGGGCGGGTGTAGTCGTAGGCCCCGGCCTGGGCGTACCAGGCGTCGACGGCCCGGCGGCAGCCGGCCCTGTCGGGGGCGGTGGAGGCGAACCAGGACTGGTTCTCGCCGTACGCGGGGTCGAGGCCGGCGTGGCCGCCGGAGAGGCGCTCGAAGGTCGAGAGCCGGGCGGCGCGGCTCCTGGCGTACTCCTGGGCGGCGGGGTCCAGCGCCAGCGCCGGGACGCCGTGGCGGGCGCGGTACTCGTTGTGGGCGCGCAGGCAGTCGTCTGCGAAGGCCGCGTCGGTGGCGTCCGGCAGCGCGGCGCGGGCCGCCGCGGGGGCGGCGCCGGCGGCGGCGAGGAGGGCGGCCAGCAGCAGGGTGGTGAGGGTGCGGACACCGGTTCGGGTGTGCTTCATCCGCGCTCCGGGGGCTCGTGGGGGTGTTGTCCCGTCACGATGGCAGCCGCCGGACCACCCGGGTGGCCGAATGCGGCGGGTTCACCCGGGCGAGTGAGAGGGCCGGAGCACGGCGGCGCCCCCGCCGCGAAGGGCGGGGGCGCCGGCGGGTGTCAGGTCAGCACTCGATGACGTTGACGGCGAGGCCGCCGCGCGAGGTCTCCTTGTACTTGATCTTCATGTCGGCGCCGGTCTCCTTCATGGTCTTGATCGCCTTGTCGAGGGAGACGTGGTGGCGGCCGTCGCCGCGCAGGGCCATCCGGGCGGCGGTGACGGCCTTGACGGAGGCCATGCCGTTGCGCTCGATGCAGGGGATCTGGACCAGGCCGCCGACCGGGTCGCAGGTGAGGCCGAGGTTGTGCTCGATGCCGATCTCGGCGGCGTTCTCGACCTGCTCCGGGCTGCCGCCGAGGACCTCGGCGAGGCCGCCGGCGGCCATCGAGCAGGCGGAGCCGACCTCGCCCTGGCAGCCGACCTCGGCGCCGGAGATGGAGGCGTTCTCCTTGAAGAGCATGCCGATCGCGCCCGCGGCGAGCAGGAAGCGGACGATGCCGTCCTCGTCGGCGCCCGGGATGAAGTTCAGGTAGTAGTGCAGGACGGCGGGGATGATGCCGGCCGCGCCGTTGGTCGGGGCGGTGACCACCCGGCGGCCGGAGGCGTTCTCCTCGTTGACCGCCATCGCGTAGAGGGTCACCCACTCCATCGCGTTGGCCGGGCCGATGCCCTCGGCGCGCAGCGCGCGGGCGGCAGCGGCGGCGCGGCGGCGCACCTTGAGGCCGCCGGGGAGGATGCCCTCGCGGGACATGCCGGCCCGCACGCACTCCTGCATGACCCGCCAGATCTCCAGCAGCCCGGCGCGGATCTCCTCCTCGGAGCGCCAGGCCTTCTCGTTCTCCAGCATCAGGCCGGAGATGGACAGGCCGGTCTCCCGGGTCAGCCGCAGCAGCTCCTCGCCGGTGCGGAAGGGGTACTTCAGCACGGTGTCGTCGGGCTTGACCCGGTCCGCGCCGATCGCGTCCTCGTCGACGACGAAGCCGCCGCCGACCGAGTAGTAGGTCTTCTCCAGCGCGGTGGAGCCGTCGGCCCGGTAGGCCCACAGGGTCATGCCGTTGGCGTGGTACGGCAGCGAGCGGCGCCGGTGCAGCACCAGCTGGGTGTCCGGGTCGAAGTCGATGGCGTGGACGCCGAGCAGGTTGATCCGCTTCTCGGCGGTGATCCGCTCGACGTCGCGGTCGGCCTGGTCGACGTCGACGCCGCGCGGGGAGTTGTTCTCCAGGCCGAGCAGCACCGCCTTGGGGGTGCCGTGGCCGTGGCCGGTGGCGCCCAGCGAGCCGTAGAGCTCGGCGCGGACGGCCGTCACCCCGGTCAGCAGGCCCTCCGACTTCAGGCGGCGGGCGAACATCCGGGCGGCGCGCATCGGGCCGACGGTGTGGGAGCTGGACGGGCCGATGCCGATGGAGAAGAGGTCGAAGACGCTGATGGCCACGGAGGGACGTCCTTGTCTGGTCTCGTGGGTGGTGCCGGCGGGGAGGGAGGACGGCGGTGGCGGGAGGGTCGGTCGGGCGGTGACACGGGACGGGGCACCGCGCGCACTCTCCAGTGTGCGCGGTGCCCCGGAATCCCCGGTGTCCGGGCGGGGTGAGCCCGGTCACCCGCGGCCGAACGGGAGGCTCTACAGGTTCGGGTAGAGCGGGTACTTCTCGGCCAGGGCGGTGACCCGGGCCTTCAGCGCCTCGGCGGTGCCCTCGTCGAAGGCCGGCTTCAGGGCCTCGGCGATGATGTCGGCGACCTCGCGGAAGTCCTCGGCCTGGAAGCCGCGGGTGGCGAGCGCCGGGGTGCCGATCCGCAGGCCGGAGGTGACCATCGGCGGGCGCGGGTCGTTCGGGATGGCGTTGCGGTTGACGGTGATGCCGACCTCGTGCAGCCGGTCCTCGGCCTGCTGGCCGTCGAGCTGGCTGTTGCGCAGGTCGACCAGGACCAGGTGGACGTCGGTGCCGCCGGACAGCACGGAGACGCCGGCCTCGGTGACGTCGGCCTGCAGCAGGCGCTCGGCCAGGATCCGGGCGCCGTCCAGGGTGCGCTGCTGGCGCTCCTTGAACTCCTCCGAGGCGGCGACCTTGAAGGCGACGGCCTTGCCGGCGATGACGTGCTCCAGCGGGCCGCCCTGCTGGCCGGGGAAGACCGCGGAGTTGATCTTCTTGGCGTGCTCGGCCTTGGAGAGGATGACGCCGCCGCGCGGGCCGCCCAGGGTCTTGTGGGTGGTGGTGGTGACCACGTCCGCGAACGGCACCGGGTTGGGGTGCAGGCCCGCGGCGACCAGGCCGGCGAAGTGGGCCATGTCGACCATCAGCAGCGCGCCGACCTCGTCGGCGATCCGGCGGAACGCGGCGAAGTCGAGCTGGCGCGGGTAGGCGGACCAGCCGGCGATGATCAGCTGCGGCCGGTGCTCCTTGGCGAGGCGCTCGACCTCGTCCATGTCGACCTGGCCGCTCTTGTCGTCCACGTGGTACGGCACCACGTTGTAGAGCTTGCCGGAGAAGTTGATCTTCATGCCGTGGGTCAGGTGACCGCCGTGGGCCAGGCTCAGGCCCAGGATGGTGTCGCCCGGCTTGATCAGCGCGAACATCGCGGCGGCGTTGGCCTGCGCGCCGGAGTGCGGCTGGACGTTGGCGTGCTCGGCGCCGAACAGGGCCTTGATCCGGTCGATGGCGATCTGCTCGACCACGTCGACGTGCTCGCAGCCGCCGTAGTAGCGGCGGCCGGGGTAGCCCTCGGCGTACTTGTTGGTCAGCACCGAGCCCTGGGCCTCCATGACCGCCACCGGGGCGAAGTTCTCGGAGGCGATCATCTCCAGGGTGGTCTGCTGGCGGTGCAGCTCGGCGTCGACCGCGGCGGCGATCTCCGGGTCGAGGGCGTGCAGGGACTGGTTCAGAACCGTCATGGTGGAGTCTTCCCGGGAGGAGAGTCAGGAGGGGCCGCGCCCCGCGCGTCGCCGGAAGGGTGGCGGCGGGCGACGGGTGGGACGGCGCGGGGCGGCCGCGGTGCGGCGGCCGCCCCGGCGGTGGCTCAGGCCGAGGGGTTGGTGAGCGCGGTGTACTCGTCGGCGGTCAGCACGGCGCCGGTCGCCTCGACGCGGACCTTGAACAGCCAGCCACCCTCGAACGGCTCGCTGTTGACCAGGCCGTTGTCGTTCTTGACGTCCTCGTTGACCTCGGTGACCTCACCGGTCACCGGCGAGAACAGGTCGCTGACCGACTTGGTCGACTCCAGCTCGCCACAGGTCTCGCCGGCCGTCACGGTGGAGCCGACCTCGGGGAGCTCCACGTAGACGATGTCACCGAGGGCGTCGGCGGCGTGCTGGGTGATGCCGATCGTGGACACACCGTCGGCGTCGGCGGCGGTCAGCCACTCGTGCTCCTCGGTGTACTGCAGGTGCTGGGGGTTGCTCATGGCGTCATTCTCCAGGATGGGAAGCGGGTACGACGAAGCGGCCCGGCGCGCGGACGTTCCTCGCGGGGAAACAGGTGGGGGGAGGGTCAGCGGGCGCGCTTGTAGAACGGCAGCGCCACGACCTGGACCGGCTCGTGCTTGCCGCGCACGTCCACCGCGACGGTGGTGCCCGGGGTGGCGTGGGCCGCGTCCACGTAGGCCATCGCGATCGGCTTCTCCAGGGTGGGGGAGGGCGAGCCGGAGGTGATCCGGCCGATCGGCTCACCGTCGGTGGAGACCACGGTGTACTCGGCGCGCGGCACGCGCTTGCCCTCGGAGACCAGGCCGACCAGCACCCGCGGCGGGTTGGCCTCGGCCTCGGCGGCGGCCCGCTCCAGGGCCTTGCGGCCGACGAAGGCGCCGTCGTTGGTGGTCTTGTCGAAGCGGACGACCCGGCCGAGGCCCGCGTCGAACGGGGTCAGGTCGGTGGACAGCTCGTGGCCGTACAGCGGCATGCCGGCCTCCAGGCGCAGCGTGTCGCGGCAGGACAGGCCGCAGGGGATGAGGCCGCGGTCGGCGCCGGCCTCGGTGAGCGCCTGCCAGATCTGCTCGGCGTCGCCCGGGTTGCAGAAGATCTCGAAGCCGTCCTCGCCGGTGTAGCCGGTGCGGGCGAGCAGCACGTCGCGGCCGGCCACCTGGGCCGGGAGGATCGCGTAGTACTTCAGGCCGGGCAGGTCGGCCTCGGTGGTGCCGGCCAGGATCTCGGTGGACTCCGGGCCCTGGACGGCGATCAGCGCGTAGGCGTCGCGGTCGTCGGAGACGACGGCGTTGTAGCCCTTGGCGCGGGCGATCAGCTCGTCCAGCACCAGCTGGGCGTTGGAGGCGTTGGCGACGACCAGGAAGGCGTCCTCGCGCAGGCGGTAGACGATCAGGTCGTCCAGGATGCCGCCGTCCTCGGCGCAGATCATGGTGTAGCGGGCGCGCAGCACGCCGAGCGCGGAGACGAAGCCGACCAGGGCGTGGTCCAGCATCTCGCCGGCCTGCGGGCCGGCGACGGTGATCTCGCCCATGTGGGAGAGGTCGAACAGACCCGCCTTGGTGCGGACGGCGAGGTGCTCCTCGCGCTCGCTGCCGTAGCGCAGCGGCATGTCCCAGCCGGCGAAGTCGGTCATGGTGGCGCCGAGGGCGCGGTGCAGCGCGTCGAGCGCGGTGAGGCGGAGGGACGACATGGCCAGGAACTCCTCGGTCGGGGCACTCAGGGGTGCGCGCGCCGGGACCGGCCCTGCTCGGGGCGGCGGACCCTGCACGCGGGCATGCGGCGGCTGGGTCTCCCCATCTGTCGTCGAACCTGAGAGCTTCACCGTCCACTGCCCTGTAGGAACAGCATGGCGGCTTGCACCGTGGGTGGGCGGACGGCAGGGCCGTGCACCGCTTTCCAGATGTGCCTAACCCGTGCGGTAGGGGTGCCTGAGAGATTCCGGGGAGGACTTGCTCCTTCGGCGCCGGCTGTGCCGCCTGACGGTGGCACTCCGGACTCTCCCGCGCGGGTTCGAGCGGCCGGTATGGAGTTGGAGGGGCCTGGGTGGATGCCACCGCAGACGCGCACATCATGGCACGTCCACGGGAATGAGGGGAGAGGGGCCTCCGTCACGTTCGGTCCGCCGGGCCGGGAGGGGGCGCCGAAACGCTAGGCTGCGGGCATCGGCGAGCAGAGGGCGGTACGGCGGCGCATGGGGTACCCGGTGGAGCAGCAGGGGTGGGGCGGGGCGGACGCGGCGCCGCCGGGCGGCGGGTGGCCGGCCAACGAGCTGGAGCAGGTGCTCGCCGCCGCGCTCGGCGACCCGGGCGCGACCCCCCGGGTGATCGAGGTGCTGGCGCGCAGCCAGGTGTGGATCCCGCTGCCGTCCGGCGGCGACCCGCAGGGGCAGTCGCTGGACATTCCGACGATCGAACTGGCCGGCGACCCCTATGTCCCGGTGTTCTCCTCGCAGGAGGTGTTCCTCCAGCAGGCGCCGGGGATGCCGTTCGCGGTCGCGCCGGTGTGGGAGTTCGCCCGCGGTCTGCCGCTGGGCGTGGGCATCGCGGTCAACCCGGAGGCGGCGGTGGGCATCCCGGTGCCGCCGGAGGGCGTGGCCGAGCTGCGCCGCGGGCCGCGCGAGGACCGCTGGGACACCGCCCCGGACGCGCCGGACGCTCCCGGCGGCGGCCGGGTGGCGCTGCGCGAGCCGGTGCCGGGGGAGGACCCGGAGGCGTTCCTGGCCGCCTGCCGCGGAGAACTCGCCGCCCTGCCCGGGGTGCTGAGCGCGCGGCGGGCGCTGGCGAGCGTCGAGGGCGAGCCGACCGTGATGCTCGTGGGCGTCCAGCTGGACCCGCGGGCCCCGGCCGACCCGGGCGCGGTGAACGAGGCGCTCGGGCGAGCGCTGGGAACCGCGCCGCTGCCCGGAGGCGTCCACCTCGTACTGCTCGACCTCGCGGACGATCCGGTGGTCGACTGGTTGGTGAACCGGGTCGCGCCCTTCTACGTACGGGGCTGACCCGGCCTCCGGCCGTCCGTCCGGCATCCGCCGGACAGGGTGCGGGCGGGACGGCGGTACGGGCCCTGGCACGTCGGCGTGGCGGCGGTCGGCGGCCTCCCCATAGGGTGCGTGCTGACGGCCGCCGGGCCGCCGGTGACGGACGAGGATCGAAGAAGCGCAGCGAGGTGGGCGCATGAGTGCGGGATCGGTAGCTGGCGGTGCACCGGGGCCCTGGGGCCAGGCGCCCACCGGACGCCCGGATCCGGGCGCGCTGGAGCGCGCGCTGCGCGAGGTGGCGCCGGAGCGCTACGAGGCCTACGAGACGATGCTGCACGCGCTCGCCGAGGGCCGGGTCTGGATGCTGCTCTGGCACGGCACGCCGGGCAGTCCGGACGCCCAGTACGGGAACATGGAGATCAGCGGCCACGGGTACGCGCCGGCGGTCACCTCGCCCGAGCAGCTGGCGGCGTCCGGCTGGGCGCGGGCGCACGAGGTGATCTCCGGCCGGGAGATCGCGGCCTCGCTGTACCGGACCCGGTGGGGGCTCTGGCTGAACCCGCACGCACCGGGCGGCGGGGTGGGCGTGCCCTGGGCGGACCTGCGGCGGGTCGCCGCGGGCCTGGACCGGCTGCCGGCCGGTCCGTTGAAGCTGAGCGAGCCGCAGGTGCCGGCCCAGCAGTTCTTCGCGCTGCTGGAGCGCCAGGCGGTCGAGGTGCGCGCGGTGAAGGCGCTGCGCCGGGCCTGGGTGCGGCCGTCGGTGGGCGAGCCGTACCTGGCCATCGGTCTTGACCTGTACGAGAGTTCGCCGCCCACGGTGGAGGCGGTGCGGGCGCTGATGCAGCGGGCGATCGCGGTGGCGCCGGAGGGGCTCGCGGTCTCGACGGTGGCGATGGCGGACGAGTACGACCCGGTGGCGCTGTGGATGCGGGCCAACGCGCGCCCGTTCTACGACCGGGAGGCGGGCGGCCACGGCCGGCCGTCGACGGGGCCCTACCCGCCGGTGCCCCCGCCGCCGTACGCCTCGCAGCAGGGTCCGGCCCAGGGGCCGGGTTACGGCTACGGCACGCATCCGCCGGCGCAGGGCTGGCCGGGGCAGCAGCCGCCGCCGCAGCAGCCGTGGCCCGGCTACCCCGGGCGCTGACCCGGACGGAAATCGTCGTACAACATCAAAGTCCGATCACCGGAACCGGCTTGACTCCATGTCAGGCCGGTTCCGGCGTCTTTCCGGACGTTCTCCCCGGAGTGGGTGGCAGACATCTTGACATGGCTGTTACAGCTGTGTGAAGAGGGATATGCCGAAGATCCGGGAGGTGCATGCGCACAGATCACAGTTGGGCATCTGTCGGTTGGCAGGGCTGGCGCAAGCCAGTTCGGATGGCAGAGAGTTCTGCAACAGCCCACCGCGCGTGGTTGGCGCCCCACAAAGGCGAACGCGCTGGCGGACCGCATGATCCACGTGACGCCCATCCCGCGTGGCAGCAGTACTGAGCACGTCGTACCGCTGGGAAGCACCCCCGCACCCTGTACCTCCGCACGTCCGCACCCAAGCACGTCCGCACCAGCCGAGCCGCCGATCCCGGCGTCCGGCACCCGTGGGCCGGCCACCGTCGGCGAGGGGACCGAACTGACCATGACCGCACCCATCAAGACCGCCGGCAGCGCACCGGAGGCAGACGCCGCCGCGAGCCCGGCCAAGAAGATCGAGGGCCGCTCGCTCGGCCGGATCGCCTGGACCCGCTTCAAGCGGGACAAGGCCGCCGTCGCCGGCGGCGTCGTGGTGATCCTGCTGATCCTGCTCGCCGTGCTGGCCAAGCCGATCGAATCGGTTTTCGGCCTCGACCCCGACGCCCTCCACCAGGACCTGCTGGACGCCGACCTCGGCGGCCTGCCCCTGGGCGACTGGGGCGGCATGAGCTGGGACCACCCGCTCGGCGTCGACCCTCTGCAGGGCCGTGACCTGCTCACCCGCGTGATCGAGGGCTCCTGGGTCTCCCTGCTGGTCGCCTTCGGCGCGACCGTGCTGTCCAACACCATCGGCACCGTGCTCGGCATCATGGCCGGCTACTACGGCGGCTGGGTGGACACCGTGATCAGCCGGGTGATGGACGTCTTCCTCGCCTTCCCGCTGCTGCTCTTCGCCATCGCGATCTCCACGTCGCTGCAGGGCGGCGCGTTCGGCCTGCACGGCCTGCCGCTGCACATCATGGTGCTGATCTTCGTGATCGGCTTCTTCAACTGGCCCTACATCGGCCGGATCGTGCGCGGACAGACCCTCTCGCTGCGCGAGCGCGAGTTCGTCTACGCGGCCCGCAGCCTGGGCGCCCGGGGGCCGTTCATCCTGTTCAGGGAACTGCTGCCCAACCTGGTCGGTCCGATCCTGGTCTACTCGACCCTGCTGATCCCGACCAACATCCTCTTCGAGGCCGGGCTGAGCTTCCTCGGCGTCGGCATCCAGCCCCCGCAGGCCTCCTGGGGCGGCATGCTCCAGGACGCGATCCGGTACTACCAGGTGGACCCCCAGTACATGGTGGTCCCCGGTCTGGCGATCTTCCTCACCGTGCTCGCCTTCAACCTGCTCGGCGACGGGCTGCGTGACGCCCTCGATCCCAAGAGCAACTGACAAAGCGTCAGGATCCCTCGTACAGCCACAACTTCCTCAAGGGGTTGATCTCACCCATGCGTAGGTCCCGTACCGTCGCGCTGACCGCCATGGCCGCTTCCGCGGTCCTGGTCGTCACCGGCTGCTCGTCGAGCACGAAGAGCGACGACGCCAAGTCCACCGCCACCGGCACCGAGGCCGCCGGCGGCTCCGGGGCCAACGCGGCCACCAAGAACATCGTCAACGCCTCGGACAAGAAGGGCGGGACGGTCACCTTCGAGATGAAGGGCGCCCCGGACTCGCTCGACCCGGGCAACACGTACTACGCCTACATCTACAACTTCTCGCGCCTGTACGGCCGTCCGCTCACCACCTTCCAGCCGGGCGCCGGCGAGGCGGGCAACAAGCTCGTCCCGGACCTCGCCGAGTCGCTCGGCCAGGTCAGCCCGGACGGCCTGACCTGGACGTACAAGCTGCGCAAGGGCCTGAAGTACGACGACGGCACCCCGATCACCTCGAAGGACGTCAAGTACGCCGTCGAGCGCTCCAACTTCGCGCCGGAGGTCAACTCCAACGGCCCGACGTACTTCAAGGAGCTGCTGGTCGACAACCCGGACGCGCCGTACGCGGGTCCGTACAAGGACAAGACCGGCGACCTGAAGTCGATCGAGACGCCCGACGACACCACGATCGTCTTCCACCTGAAGCACGCCTTCGCCGACTTCGACTACCTGGTCAGCGCCCCGCAGACGGCTCCGGTCCCGCAGGCCAAGGACACCGGCTCCGAGTACGTCAAGAAGATCGTCTCCTCCGGCTCCTTCAAGTTCGAGTCCTACGAGGACGGCAAGCAGGCCGTCCTGGTCCCGAACACCAACTGGGACCCGGCCACCGACCCGATCCGCAAGCAGCTGCCGGACAAGATCGTGCTGCGGATGAACATCGACCAGGCCACCATCGACAAGGACCTGCTGGCCGGCAACGCCCAGGTCGACCTGGTGGGCGGCGGTGTCGACCCGCAGACCCAGGCGCAGATCCTGCAGAACCCGAAGCTGAAGGCCAACACCGACAACGCCTACGGCGGCCGCAAGGTCTACATGGCGATCAACACCCAGGTCGCGCCGTTCGACAACATCGAGTGCCGCAAGGCCGTCCAGTTCGCGGTCGACAAGGTCTCGGTGCAGACCGCGCTCGGCGGTCCGATCCGCGGCCAGGTCGCCAACACCATGCTCCCGCCGGACATCCCGGGCCACCAGGACTTCAACGTCTGGGAGACCAAGGACAACAAGGGTGACGAGGCCAAGGCCAAGGAAGCCCTGAAGGCCTGCGGCAAGGACAGCATCACCACCGTGCTCTCCGCCCGCACCGAGCGCGCCACCGAGGTCGCCGCCGCCACCTCGATCCAGGCCGCGCTGAAGAAGGTCGGCATCAACGCCGAGATCCAGCAGTTCCCGCAGGGCAAGTACCTGGCCGACAGCGCCGGCGCCCCGCAGTTCGCCAAGGACCACAACATCGGCCTGATGATGATGCAGTGGGGCGCCGACTGGCCGACCGGCTACGGCTTCCTGCAGCAGATCGTCGACGGCCGCGCGATCAAGGCCTCCGGCAACAGCAACCTGCCCTCGCTGAACGACCCCGCGGTCAACAAGCTGCTCGACGACGCCGCCACCAACCCGGACCGGGCGGCCCGCGAGAAGATCTACGGCGACATCGACAAGAAGGTCATGGAGCAGGCGGTCTACGTCCCGCTGACCGACTTCAAGGTCTTCCTGTACCGCCCGGACAGCGCCACCAACCTCGTGTCCACGGCGGCCTTCTCGGGTGAGTACGACTACCTGAACATCGGCACCACCAAGTAAGAGCCTGGCTCCGCATCCCTGAAGGCAGGTGAAGGCAGCGGCGCCCGCCGCCGTCCGGAGGACCCCGGACGGCGGCGGGCGGCCGGAGCCGACCAACTGTGTTTGCCTACATCATCCGCAGGATCCTCGCGGCCGTGGTGCTGCTACTGGTCGTCAGCGCGGTCACCTTCGCGATCTTCTTCCTGCTCCCGCGCCTCGCCGGACAGACGGCCGACCAGCTGGCCACCCAGTACATCGGGAAGAACCCCTCCCCGGACGCGATCAAGGCGGTCAAGCAGAACCTCGGCCTCGACCAGCCGCTGTACACGCAGTACTGGAACTTCCTCAAGGCGCTGGTCAGCGGCGCCGAGTACAAGTTCGGCCCCGAGCCGGCCACCTGCCACGTGCCCTGCTTCGGCTACTCCTTCAAGAACCACCTGGAGGTCTGGCCCGAGCTGACCAAGCGCATCCCGGTGACCATCTCGCTGGCCATCGGCGCCGCCGTGATCTGGCTGACCTCCGGCGTCACCACCGGTGTGATCTCGGCCCTCAAGCCGCGCTCGATCTTCGACCGGCTCTCCATGGGCATCGCGCTCGCCGGCGTCTCGCTGCCGGTCTTCTTCACCGGCGCGCTGCTGCTCACGGTGTTCAGCTACGAGTGGCCGATCCTGGACAACCTCCAGTACGTCAACTTCACCGACAACCCGGTGATGTGGGCCCGCAACCTGATCCTGCCGTGGATCTCGCTGGCCTTCCTCTACTCCGCGCTCTACGCCCGGCTCACCCGCGCCGGAATGCTGGAGACGATGAGCGAGGACTACATCCGCACCGCCCGGGCCAAGGGCCTGGCCGAGTCCAAGGTCGTCACCCGGCACGGACTGCGGGCCGCGCTCACCCCGATCGTCACCATCTTCGGCATGGACCTCGGCCTGCTGCTCGGCGGCGCGCTGATCACCGAGCAGGTCTTCTCGCTGCAGGGCGTCGGCCAGTTCGCCGTCCAGGCGATCTCCGACAACGACCTGCCGAAGATCCTCGGCGTCACCCTGCTCGCCGCCTTCTTCATCGTCCTCTGCAACCTCGTGGTTGACCTCCTGTACGCCGCTGTCGACCCCCGGGTGAGGCTGTCGTGACCGAGCTCCAGAAGACCCCGGCCCGCGCGGCCGCCCTGGGCGGCCAGGACGCCTTCCTCTCCGTGCGGGACCTGCGGATCCACTTCGACACCGACGACGGCCTGGTCCGTTCCGTCGACGGGGTCAGCTTCGACCTCGCCAAGGGCCGCACCCTGGGCATCGTCGGCGAGTCCGGTTCCGGCAAGTCCGTCACCTCGCTCGGCATCATGGGCCTGCACCGCTCCAAGCGGGCCCGGATCAGCGGCGAGATCCGGCTCGACGGCGAGGACCTGATCGCGGCCGGGCCGGACCGGGTGCGCGAACTGCGCGGCCGGCAGATGGCGATGATCTTCCAGGACCCGCTCACCGCGATGCACCCCTACTACACGGTGGGGCAGCAGATCGTCGAGGCCTACCGGGTGCACCACCCGCAGGCGAACAAGAAGCAGGCCCGCGCCCGCGCCGTCGAGATGCTCGACCGGGTCGGCATCCCGCAGCCCGACCGCCGGGTCGACGACTACCCGCACCAGTTCTCCGGCGGCATGCGCCAGCGCGCCATGATCGCCATGGCGCTGGTCAACGACCCCTCCCTGCTGATCGCCGACGAGCCCACCACCGCCCTGGACGTCACCGTCCAGGCGCAGATCCTGGACCTCATCCGGGACCTCCAGGAGGAGTTCGGCTCGGCCGTCATCATCATCACCCACGACCTCGGGGTGGTCGCCGAACTCGCCGACGACATCCTGGTGATGTACGGCGGCAAGTGCGTCGAGCGCGGCCCGGCCGAGACCCTCTTCGACGCGCCCGAGCACCCCTACACCTGGGGCCTGCTGGGCTCGATGCCGCGCCTGGACCGCGAGCTGCAGGACCGCCTCGTCCCGGTCAAGGGCACCCCGCCCAGCCTGATCAACGTGCCGTCCGGCTGCGCCTTCCACCCGCGCTGCCCCTACGCCGCGCTGACCGGCGGGCGCTCGGCCGAGGAGACCCCGAAGCTCACCGAGGTCACGCCCGGACACCACGCAGCCTGTCACCTCGCGCTCGCCGAGCGGCACCGCATCTTCGCCGAAGAGATCGCGCCCCGGCTGTGAGCCCGGCCTCGTACCACCATTCTGGAGAGAACCGATGACGGACACCCGGGCGGCGAGCCCCGAACCTCTGAAGAAGGTGCCCGCGCCGGCGCCCGCCTCCGACCGCGAGCCGCTGCTCAAGGTGACCGGGCTGACCCGGCACTTCCCCATCCACAGCGGCCTGCTGCGGCGCCAGACCGGCGCCGTCCGGGCGGTCGACGGCATCGACTTCGCCGTCCACGCCGGCGAGACCCTGGGCGTCGTCGGCGAGTCCGGCTGCGGCAAGTCGACGATGGGCCGGCTGGTCACCCGCCTCGACGAACCCACCGGCGGCACGGTCGAGTTCGAGGGCACCGACATCACCCACCTGGGCACCGGGGCGATGCGGCCGCTGCGCCGCGACATCCAGATGATCTTCCAGGACCCGTACTCCTCGCTGAACCCCCGGCACACCGTCGGCACCATCGTCGGCGCGCCGTTCAAGCTGCAGAAGGCGGAGCCCGCGGGCGGGATCAAGAAGGCCGTC
Source organism: Kitasatospora sp. NPDC002551 (assembly GCF_040296005.1). NCBI lineage: Bacteria > Bacillati > Actinomycetota > Actinomycetes > Kitasatosporales > Streptomycetaceae > Kitasatospora > Kitasatospora sp. NPDC002551. The sequence goes on from NZ_JBEOWI010000048.1 coordinate 28,414, forward strand.
CAGGAGCTGCTGGAGCTGTGCGGGCTCAGCCCCGAGCACTACAACCGCTACCCGCACGAGTTCTCCGGTGGCCAGCGCCAGCGCATCGGCATCGCCCGGGCGCTCGCCCTGCGGCCCAAGATGATCGTCGCGGACGAGCCGGTCTCCGCGCTCGACGTCTCCATCCAGGCCCAGGTGGTCAACCTGCTCGACGACCTCCAGAAGGAGCTCGGGCTGACCTACCTGATCATCGCGCACGACCTCTCGGTGGTCCGGCACGTCTCCGACCGGGTCGCGGTGATGTACCTCGGCAAGATCGTCGAGATCGCCGACCGGGACTCGCTCTACCGCAGCCCGATGCACCCGTACACCACCGCGCTGATGTCCGCGGTGCCGGTGCCCGACCCGCGCCGGCGCCAGCGCGCCGGGCGCGAGCGGATCCTGCTCAAGGGCGACGTGCCCTCGCCGATCAACCCGCCCAGCGGCTGCCGCTTCCGCACCCGCTGCTGGAAGGCCCAGGAGATCTGCGCGAGCCAGGAGCCGCCGCTCGCCGCCGCCTCGGCGGGGCACCAGGTCGCGTGCCACTTCCCCGAGGGCAACGAGGGCAACGAGGGCAACGACTAGCACGGCCCGGAGGACGCCGTCGCGGGAGAGGAGACGCTCGCCACCGCGTGACCGCTGGACCGGAGGGGAGGCTCGGCCGGGTCACACTGGTGCGGTGACCTCGCAGATCTTCCCCTCCGACGTGCAGCAGTCGCTGGACCTCGTCGGCATCTTCGTCTTCGCCCTCTCCGGGGGGCTGCTCGCCGTCCGCAAGAACATGGACATCTTCGGCATCTGTGTGCTCGCCGAGGTCACCGCGCTCGGCGGCGGTGTGATGCGCGACCTCGTCATCGGGGCCACCCCGGTCGCCGCCTTCACCAACCTGGGCTACTTCGTCACCCCGATGGTCGCCGCCCTGGTCGTCTTCTTCCTGCACCCCGAGGTCGAACGGATCAACCGCGCCGTGCAGACCCTCGACGCCCTCGGCCTCGGCCTGTTCTGCGTCACCGGCACCGCCAAGGCCCACGACTTCGGCCTCGGCGCCGTCGCCGCCGTCGCCCTCGGCATGGTCACCGCCGCCGGCGGCGGCGTCATGCGCGACGTCCTGGCCGGCGAGATCCCCTCGCTGCTGCGCTGGGACCGCGAGATCTACGCCGTGCCCGCCCTGGTCGGCGCCGCGCTGGTGGCGCTCCTGATCGCCCTCGACAGCCTCACCGCCGCCACCGGCACCGCCGCCGCCCTGACCGCCTTCGGCCTGCGGATGTGCGCCCTCAGGTACGGCTGGCGCGCACCGCGGGCCTGGCACCGCAACGGTTCTCGCACCAGCGAGGAGTAGGCGAGCCGCCGTACGCGAGCGAGATCGCCTCCGCCGTGCAGAGCAGCTCCGGCACCAGCTTCACCAGCTCGGCCGGCGACACCCGGTCCGCCGGCGCCGAGATCGCGCACGCCGCGACCGTCCGCCGGTCGCTGCCCGCCACCGGCGCCGCCACCGAGATCACCGCCTCCGGGTGCTCGGCCGACTCCGCCGCCCAGCCCCGCCGGCGCACCGCCGCCAGCTCGGCCGGCAGCTCCTCCTCCGCCCGGCCGTCCTGCGGCAGCCCGGCCAGCAGCACCCGGCCGATCGCCGTCCCGGCCGCCGCCGCCCGCCGCCCGATCCGGGTCGGCCGGCGCGCCGCGGCGCTCCACCGCCCGGTCAGCTCGTCCAGGTAGAGCACCTCGTCGTCCTGCAGCACCGCCAGCTGCACCGTGCAGCCGCAGCGCTCGTGCAGCGAGGCCAGGTACGGCGCGGCGACCTGCCGGACGTCGATCTCCTGCAGGGCCTGCTGCGCCAGCGACAGCACCCGGCCGCCCAGCCGGTAGCGGCGGTCGGACAGCCGGTGGACGAACCCGTGCTCCTCCAGCGTGCGCAGCAGGCGCAGCGCGGTGGACTTGTGCACGCCGATCGAGCCGGCGGCCCGCTCCAGGGTGACCGGGCCGTCGCCGAGCGAGCCGAGCAGGGTCAGCGCGCGATCGACCGACTGTGACATTCCGCCCCCCAACTCGTGGTTCCGGCCGCGTGGTGGTGGCCGTCAGGCTAACCGCTCGCGGGCGGCACGCCGTACCGGGGTTGCCCGGACGGGCAGCGGGCCGGTGCACCGCGTCCGCTGGCCGGATCACGTGCGGGCGCTGGCCGGATCGGTTCGGTGCGGTGGACCGCGTCCGTCCGTGCCGGTGGGGTGCGGCCCGGGGGACCTCTACAATCGGATGGTTATGCCATACCTGGACCATGCGGCGACCACGCCGATGCTGCCCGAGGCGATCGCCGCGATGACGGCGCACCTGGGGGTCGTCGGCAACGCCTCCTCCCTGCACGCGTCCGGCCGCCGGGCCCGGCGCGTGGTCGAGGAGGCCCGCGAGTCGCTGGCCGAGTCGCTCGGCGCCCGGCCCAGCGAGATCGTCCTCACCGGCGGCGGCACCGAGTCCGACAACCTGGCCGTCAAGGGCCTGTACTGGGCCCGCCGCGGCGCCGACCCTGCGCGCACCCGGGTGCTGTGCAGCCCGGTCGAGCACCACGCGGTGCTGGACGCGGTGCACTGGCTGGCCGAGCACGAGGGCGCCACCGTCGACTACCTGCCGGTGGACGCGTTCGGCCGGGTCCACCCGGCGGCGCTGCGCGAGGCGATCGAGCGCGACCCGGCCTCGGTCGCGCTGGTCACCGTGATGTGGGCGAACAACGAGGTCGGCACCGTCCAGCCGGTCACCGAACTCGCCGCCGTGGCCGCCGAGTACGGCATCCCGGTGCACGCCGACGCGGTGCAGGCGCTCGGCCAGGTCCCGGTCTCCTTCGCCGACTCCGGGCTGACCGCGCTCACCGTCACCGGCCACAAGATCGGCGGCCCGTTCGGCATCGGCGCGCTGCTGCTGTCGCGCGGCGCGACGCCCGTCCCGCTGCTGCACGGCGGCGGCCAGGAGCGCGACGTCCGCTCCGGCACCCTGGACGCCCCCGGCGCGGCCGGCTTCGCCGCGGCGGCGGCCGTCGCCGTCGAGCGGCGGGCCGAGCACGCCGTCACGCTGGGCGCGCTGCGCGACGAGCTGGTCGCGGCGGTGCTCGCCGGCGTCCCGGACGCGGTGCTCAACGGCGACCCGGCGGGGGAGGGGCGGCTGCCCGCCAACGCGCACTTCTCCTTCCCCGGCTGCGAGGGCGACGCGCTGCTGATGCTGCTCGACGCCAGGGGCATCGAGTGCTCCACCGGCTCGGCCTGCTCGGCCGGCGTCCCGCAGCCCAGCCACGTGCTGCTGGCGATGGGCGTCGACCCGCTGCTGGCCCGCGCGTCGCTGCGCTTCTCGCTCGGCCACACCTCCGTCCGGGCCGACGTCACCGCCCTCGCCGAGGCCATCGCCCCGGCCGTGCAGCGGGCCCGCAACGCGGGTCTGGCGGCCGTCCGGCGCTGAGCGCGGGCCGCGGGGAAACCCCGGCGGAATGCCGGGCGGCACCACGTACGCTTGGACGCATCATGACTGACTTCCCGGGTGCCCCGACCGCTCCGTCCGCCACTGGCCGCCTGCGCGTGCTCGCGGCGATGTCCGGCGGGGTGGACTCCGCCGTCGCCGCCGCCCGCGCCGTCGAAGCCGGGCACGAGGTGACCGGCGTGCACCTGGCGCTGTCGAGCAACCCGCAGTCCTTCCGGACCGGCGCGCGCGGCTGCTGCACCCTGGAGGACTCCCGGGACGCGCGCCGCGCGGCCGACGTGATCGGCATCCCGTTCTACGTCTGGGACCTCGCCGAGCGCTTCCGCGAGGACGTCATCGACGACTTCGTCGCCGAGTACGCGGCCGGCCGCACGCCCAACCCGTGCCTGCGCTGCAACGAGAAGATCAAGTTCGCCGCCCTGCTGGACAAGGCGATCGCCCTCGGCTTCGACGCCGTCTGCACCGGCCACTACGCCCGGATCGTCGACCTGCCGGACGGCTCGCGCGAGCTGCACCGCGCGGTGGACGCGGCCAAGGACCAGTCCTACGTGCTCGGCGTGCTGGACGCCGAGCAGCTCGCCCACTCGCTGTTCCCGCTGGGCGACACCACCAAGGACGTGATCCGCGAGGAGGCCGGGCGGCGCGGCCTGGCCGTCGCCAGGAAGCCGGACTCGCACGACATCTGCTTCATCGCGGACGGCGACACCCAGGGGTTCCTGGCCCGGCACCTGGGCACCGCGACCGGCGACATCCTGGACGTCGACGGCACCAAGCTCGGCGAGCACGACGGCGCGTACGGCTTCACCATCGGCCAGCGCAAGGGCCTGCGGATCGGCCGCCCGGCCCCCGACGGCAAGCCGCGGTACGTGCTGGACATCTCCCCGGTGAACAACACCGTCACCGTCGGCCCGGTCGAGGGCCTGGACGTCACCGGCCTCACCGCCATCCGCCCCCGCTGGTGCGGCACCGAGCCGCTGGCCGACGGCCGCTACACCGCCCAGCTCCGCGCGCACGGCGAGGAGGTCCCCGTCTCCGCCGCCGTCGTCGACGGCACCCTCCACGTCACCCTCGACACCCCCGCCCGCGGCATCGCCCCCGGCCAGGCCGTCGTCCTCTACGACGGCCCCCGCGTCGTCGGCTCCGCCACCATCGCCACCACCCACCGCCCCGCCGTCACCGCCTGACCGCAGCGGGCGGTGTGAAAGGCCCGGAGGGGGCGGCACGAGCTGCTACGGGCAGCACCGCGGCACTCGTGCCCTACGAGGACCGGCCCCCGGCGGACGACGATGCCGTCCGCCGAGGGCCCGGGTGCTACGGGTTGAGGACGATCGAGTTGAAGTCGGTCAGGTTCACGTTGATGGCGACGCCCGCCGGGATGGTCGGGCCCGTGCAGTTGGTGCCGTCGTAGCCGTAGCACAGGGTGGCGGTCGCGCCGCCGGTCTGGTTGTTGGTGACCCAGTGGAAGTTGAGCTCGTTGACGAAGTTGTGCGCTCCGTAGGTGTAGTAGCCGGAGGTCACCGTGCCGGCGGTGGGCTCCTGCCCCTCGGCGTAGACGCAGACCCAGCCGTCGTCACAGCCGAGCCAGCTGCCCGTCGTGGCCGCCTCGGCGGTGCCGGCGGTGCCCAGCAGGCCGACGGCGAGGGTGGCGGTGGCGGCGGCGGTCCCGAGCATGGCCTTGAAACGCTTCATCATGCGGTCCTTTCAAGTCGGCAGGACATGATGTGTCTATGACAAGTAAGCGGGAGGACTGGACCAATTGGGTAGTGGGCGAATCGGCCATCGTGATAGACCGGTTCCCACTATGAATATCTGCGTCTTCTGCTCCGCGTACTCGCTCGACGACCGCTACTCCGTGCCCGCCGCCGAGTTCGCCCGGCTCCTCGGGGAGGGTGGGCACACGCTGGTGTGGGGCGGATCGAACACCGGGCTGATGGGCGAGCTGGCGGACGGGGTCAAGGCGGCCGGGGGCCGGCTGGTCGGGATCTCCGTCGAGTTCCTGCGGCACAAGGGGTACGAGGGGGCCGACGAGCTGGTCGTCACCGCCGACCTCGCGGAGCGCAAGGCGATGCTGCTCTCGCGCGCGGACGCGGTGGTCGTACTGGTCGGCGGGCTGGGCACGCTGGACGAGGTCACCGAGGTGCTGGAGCTCAAGAAGCACGCGCTGCACGACAAGCCGGTCGTCGTGCTGGACACCGAGGGGTTCTACGCGGGCCTGCGCACCCAGATGGAGCGGATGGAGACGGAGGGCTTCCTCCCGCGCCCGCTCGCCGAGCTGATCACCTTCGCCGACACCCCGGCCCGGGTCTTCGAGCAGCTGAAGGCCTGAGAGGATCGGGACCATGGCCACTCATCTGATCACCGGCGCCGGCTCCGGCATCGGCGCCGTCCTCGCCGAACGTCTCGCCGCGCGCGGCGACGAACTCTGGCTGCTCGCCCGCGACGCCCGCCGCGCCGCCGAGCTGCGCGAGCGGTTCCCCGGCGCGAGGACCCTGGTCGGCGACCTCGGCGACCCGGCGAAGCTCTCCTGGGCCTTCGGGCACCAGGCGCTGCCGGTCGAGCTGGACTCCCTGCTGCACGTGGCCGGCGTGGTCGAGCTGGGCCCGGTCGGCGAGCTGCCGGTCAAGGCCTGGCAGGACACCCTGAACGTCAACCTGGTCGCCCCCGCCGAGCTGACCCGGCTGCTGCTGCCCTCGGTGCGGCTGGTGAAGGGGCACGTGGTGTTCGTGAACTCCGGCGCCGGGCTGCGCGCGAGCGCCGACTGGTCGGCGTACGCGGCCAGCAAGCACGGGCTGAAGGCGCTCGCGGACTCGCTGCGGCTGGAGGAGCACGGCAACGGCGTGCGGGTCACCTCGGTGTACCCGGGCCGCACCGCCACCGCGATGCAGGTCAAGGTCCACCAGCAGGAGGGCAAGCAGTACGACGCCGGGCAGTGGATCGAGCCCGAGTCGGTGGCCAAGGCCGTCCTGGCGGCGCTGGACGCCTCCCGGGACGCGGAGATCACCGACATCACGGTCCGCCCGGGACGCTGAGCGAGGAGGGGCGGCGCGCGCACTAGGCTCGGGCGGGTGAGCAACGGACACCTTTTCCCCGACCTGGTCGGCGCCGCCACCGGCGTCGGCTCGCTGCCCGGCACCGACGCCCGGGAGGCCGCCAAGACGTCCACCGGTGCGCTGGAGCACCTGCCGTTCCTCCCGGAGCTGCCCGCCCGCGGGCCGGGCGCCGACATGATCGGGCGTTCCGCCGGCCTGCTGGTCGAGCTGTTCGCGCAGACCGAGCCGAGCGGCTGGCGGTTCACCGACCGCCCCGGCCGGGACACCCGGCGCGCCCACTCCTGGCTCGGCGAGGACCTCGACGCGCTGGAGGAGTTCACCCAGGACTACCGGGGCGCGCTGAAGGTGCAGGCGGTCGGCCCGTGGACGCTGGCCGCGTCCGTCGAGCTCAAGCACGGCGAGAAGGCGCTCGCCGACCCCGGCGCCTGCCGGGACATCGCCGGCTCGCTCACCGAGGGCCTGCGCCGCCACCTCGCCGACGTCCGCAAGCGGGTGCCCGGCGCCGAGGTGGTGCTGCAGCTGGACGAGCCCTCGCTGCCCGCCGTGCTGGCCGGCGAGGTGAAGACCGCCAGCGGCTTCCAGCGGCTGCGCGCCGTGGACCGGCAGGTGGCGGAGGAGACGCTGCGCGAGGTGATCCGCGGGCTCGACGCGCCCGTCGTGGTGCACAGTTGCGCCCCCCGGGTGCCGCTGGCGCTGCTGCGCCGGGCCGGGGTGGCGGGTGTCTCGCTGGACTTCTCGCTGCTGACCGAGCGTGAGGACGACGACCTCGGCGAGGCGGTCGAGGCGGGCCTCGTGATCCTCGCCGGCGTCGTTCCCCCCACGGACAGCGCCCCTGCTCAATCAAGGGCACTGTCGGACCCGGCCGGTAGTGTCCAGGGTGTCAGGACGTTGTGGCGCAGGCTCGGGTTCGCCCCGGAGCTGCTGGGCCGCCGCGTGCTGGTGACGCCCACCTGCGGGCTGGCCGGGGCCTCCCCGGCCCATGCGCGCAAGGCGCTGTCACTCAGCGTGAGGGCGGGCCAGAGCCTGGTGGACAACCCGGAATGAGAGATTGACGGAGGAGCTTGCGGTGGTGGCTGTCGAGGGCTGGGAGGACGTCCCCGCGGAGGTGCGCAAGCGGCACGCGGAGCTGGCGGCCGAGATCACCGACCACCGGGCCCGCTACTACGAGCAGGACGCGCCGGTCGTCAGCGACGCCGAGTTCGACGCGCTGATGCGCGAGCTGGAGGGGCTGGAGGCCGAGCACCCCGCGCTGGTCACCCCGGAGTCCCCCTCGCAGAAGGTCGGCGGCGCGCCGACCCCGCTGTTCGCCCCGGTCGAGCACCGCGAGCGCCTGCTCAGCCTGGACAACGCGATGGACGACGAGGAGCTGGCCGCCTGGGCCGAGCGGGTCGCCACCGAGCTGGCCGGCATCGAGTACCACTACCTGTGCGAGCTCAAGGTGGACGGCCTGGCCGTCAACCTCACCTACGAGAACGGCCAGTTGGTGCAGGCGGCGACCCGCGGCGACGGCCGGGTCGGCGAGGACATCACCGCCAACGTCCGCACCATCAAGGAGATCCCGCACCGGCTCAAGGGCGACGACGTCCCGGAGCTGGTGGAGATCCGCGGCGAGGTCTACTTCCCGACCGAGGCCTTCGAGGCGCTCAACGCCTCCTTCTCGGAGGAGAACGAGCGCCGCCGGGTGGAGAACGAGGAGCGCGCCAAGGAGGGCAAGCGGCCCCGGGCGATGATCCGGCTCTTCATGAACCCGCGCAACGCCGCCGCCGGCTCGCTGCGCCAGAAGGACCCGCACGTCACCGCCTCCCGCCCGCTGCACATGGTGGTGCACGGCATCGGCGCGCGCTCCGGCTTCGACATCGACAACCAGTCGCACGCCTACGACCTGCTGCGCGAGTGGGGGCTGCCCACCGCCCGGCACAACAGGGTGGTCGGCACGCTGGACGAGGTGCGGGCGTTCATCGAGCACTTCGGCGAGCAGCGGCACTCGGTCGAGCACGAGATCGACGGCGTGGTCGTCAAGGTGGACGAGATCGCCCTGCAGGGCCGGCTCGGCTCCACCTCGAAGTCCCCGCGCTGGGCGGTCGCCTGGAAGTACCCGCCGGAGGAGGTCACCGGCAGGCTGGCCGCGATCAAGGTCGGCATCGGCCGCACCGGCCGGGCCACCCCGTACGCGGTGCTCGCCGAGCCGGTGAAGGTGGCCGGCTCGATGGTGCAGTACGCGACGCTGCACAACCAGGAGGTCGTCAAGGCCAAGGACGTCCTGCTCGGCGACACCGTGGTGCTGCGCAAGGCCGGCGACGTGATCCCGGAGATCCTCGGCCCGGTGTACGACCTGCGCGACGGCACCGAGCAGGCCTTCGTGATGCCCTCGCACTGCCCCGAGTGCGGCAGCGAACTGCGGGCGATGGCGGAGGGGGACATCGACCTGCGCTGTCCCAACGCGCAGTTCTGTCCGGCCCAGATCCGCGAGCGGATCGCCTTCCTCGGCGGCCGTTCGGCGCTGGACATCGAGGGCCTCGGCTACGTCGCGGCGACCGCGCTGACCCAGCCGCTGGAGCCGGCCGAGGCACCGGTGGGCAACGAGGGCGACATCTTCGGCCTCACCGTCGAGCAACTGCTCCCGATCAAGGTGCTGGTGCGCGACCAGAAGACCGGCATGCCGAAGCTCGACGACGAGACCGGCGAGGAGAAGGAGGTGTTCTTCTTCGCCACCACCACCGGTGCGCCGAAGAAGAACACCGGGCTGATGCTGGAGAACATCGAGAAGGCCAAGGACCGCCCGCTCTGGCGCTTCCTCAACGGCCTCTCCATCCGGCACGTCGGCCCGGTGGCCGCCCAGGACCTCGCCCGCGAGTTCCGCGACCTGGACGCGATCTTCGCGGCGAGCGAGGAGCGGCTGGCCGCCACCGAGGGCGTCGGCGCGGGCACCGCGCGGTCGATCATCGAGTGGTACCAGGTGGACTGGCACCGGGAGATCGTCGAGAAGTGGCGCGCCGCCGGCGTCCGCTTCACCGAGGAGGCGGCCGAGGACGAGGGCGAGCGTCCGCTGGAGGGGCTGACGGTCGTCGTCACCGGCACGCTGGCCGGGCACACCCGGGACGGCGCCAAGGAGGCGCTGACCTCGCGGGGTGCGAAGGTGACCGGTTCGGTGTCGAAGAAGACCCACTTCGTGGTCGCCGGTGACAACCCCGGGTCCAAGTACGACAAGGCCGTCCAGCTGGGGCTGCCGGTCCTCGACGACGCGGGCTTCGCGATCCTGCTGGAGCAGGGACCGGCCGCCGCCCGGGTCCACCTGGGGCTGCCGCCGGAGCCGGAGGAGGAGCCGGTGAAGAAGGCGCCCGCGCGCAAGAAGGCCGCCGCCGGGAAGGCCGCGGAGGGGGAGGCTCCCGTGACGGAGCCCGCCGAGGAGCCCGCCGCCGGAACGGCCCCCGAGGAGCCCGCCGAGGACTGACCCGCGCGCGGAAGCCCCGAATCCGGCTTGTTATCGTCCTGATGCAACGTCACCGGGTGCCGCACAGTGGTACCGGGCATCGTGCCACGGTGCGGTACCGGGGCACGGTGGCGTCCGTCCGGTTGTCCGAAAGTCTGCCCGTCGGGTGAAGCCGCGCATACCCTGGAGCGCAACAGAGTGTCAGCAGGGGTGGGGGTACCGGCCGAGCCGGACTTCGCGGGGCCGCTCCATGCCCGGCAGGCTGCCGGTACCGGTACGGTGCCTCACCGCTAGGCGGCCTGACGGGGCGGGCCCGACGGAGGACAGGGCTTATGGATCGTACGACCGGCGGCGCGCCCACTCGCCCGCCGCAGGGGGTGGCGGGGGCCGTCCTGCTGCTCGGCGTGCTGCTGGCCGGCGCGGCGCCGCTCATCCCGCTGGCCGTGCTGGTCTACCGCTACGAGGCGGAACTGCTGCCGCTGTTCGCGGTGCCGCTGGCCGTCCTGGTCGCCGCCTGGCGGATCGCCCGGGACCGGGCGCGCGACCAGCTCACCGACCCGCTGACCGACCTGCCCAACCGCCAGGCGTTACTCCTCGCCGCCCAGGAGTCGATCGCCGAGCACTCCGAGGGGTACAGCGTCGGTCTGATCCTGCTCGACCTCGACCGCTTCCGGTCGCTCAACGACACCCTCGGCCATACCGCCGGCGACCGGCTGCTCGTCCACATCGCCCGCCGGCTGCACCGCGCCCTGCGCTCCGGCGGGGCCGCGGGCAGCGCCACCCGCGAGTCCATCGACGACGTCTTCGCCGGCCTGCCCCGGCACTACCGAGGCCGCCCGATGGTGGCCCGGATGGGCGGCGACGAGTTCGCCGTCCTGCTGCCCGGCATCGGCTGCCCGGACTCGCTGGAGAAGGTGGCCAAGGCGCTGATCGCCGAACTGGCCGCGCCGATCCGGCTCGACGGCCTGCTGCTCGTCCTGGAGGCCAGCGCGGGCGTCTGCGTCTTCCCCCAGCACGCCCAGGACGCCGAGTCGCTGCTGCGCCGCGCCGACGTCGCGATGGGTCACGCGCAGCGCGGCCGCACCTCGGTCGAGCAGTACGACGAGGCGCAGGACGCCGACACCCCGTACCGGATCGGCCTGCTGGGCGACCTGCGGCGGGCCCTGGAGACCGGCGAGGTGCAGCTGCACTACCAGCCCAAGGTCGCCTTCGACGGCCGGGTGGTCGGGCTGGAGGCGCTGCTGCGCTGGGAGCGCCCCGGCCAGGGCCGGGTCTCGCCGGACGAGTTCGTCGGCCTCGCCGAGTCCAGCGGGCTGATGCCCCGGCTGACCGACTACGTACTGGAGGCCGCCGTCGGCCAGCTCGCCCACTGGCGCGAGCAGGGCCTGCAGGTGCAGGTCGCGGTGAACGTCTCGCCGCGCGACGTGCTCAACCCCGGCTTCGCCCAGCGGGTCGCCGGCCACCTCGTGCGCCACCAGGTGCCGGCCCACGCGCTCCAGCTGGAGATCACCGAGCGGCTGCTGCTGGACGACTCCCGGCGGGCCGCCGACACCCTCGCCGAGCTGCGCGGCTACGGGGTCGGGATGTCCCTGGACGACTTCGGGACCGGTCATTCCTCGCTGGTACGGCTGCGCAGCCTGCCGGTGGGCGAGCTGAAGATCGACCGCTCCTTCGTCTCCCGGATGGTCGCCGACGACCACGACGCGGCGGTGGTCCGCTGCTCGGTCGAGCTGGCGCACTCGCTCGGCCTGACCGTGGTCGCCGAGGGCGTCGAGGACGACGAGACCTGGGAGCGGCTGAACTGCATGGGCGTGGACGCGGTGCAGGGCTGGCTGGTCTCCGCCGCGCTGCCGGCCGAGCAGGCCACCGCCTGGCTGCGGGTGCACCGCACCGGCGCCCCGCCGGTGGAGCGGCTCGCCGCCACCGCCGACCGGCTGCCGCCGGTGATCAAGCCCGCCCTGCCGCCGGTGGTCCAGGCGGTGCAGGCCGCCGCGCTGGAGATCCAGGCGTCCCCGCAGCAGAGTTGGGCGCCGACCCGCCCGCAGTAGGACGGCCGCGGGCCGCCGCGGACCGGGCCGTGCGGCGGGGGTGACCCCGGGCCGCCGCTGGTCGTTGGCCGGTGGCCGGGCCGCGCCCCATAGGATGGGGACCACAGACCACGAGGACGGGAGTGCCGGACCGGCCGCTCCCGGCCCGGGCCCGGTGCCGCCGGAAGGCGGAGCCGGGCCTCACCAGAACTCACCCTGAGGATCGCTGCATGCCTGGCATCACGCGCGAGGAGGTCGCCCACCTCGCTCGGCTGTCGCGTCTTGAGTTGCAGGCCGAAGAGCTGGACCACTTCGCCGAGCAGCTCGACGTGATCATCGGCGCGGTCGCCCGCGTTTCCGAGGTCGCCGGACAGGACGTCCCGCCCACCTCCCACCCGCTGCCGCTGACCAACGTCATGCGCGCGGACGAGGTCCGGCCGTCGCTCACCCCGGAGCAGGCGCTGGCCGGCGCCCCGGCCGCCGAGGAGCAGCGTTTCCGTGTGCCGCAGATCCTCGGGGAGGACTGACCGAGATGACCGACCTGATCCGTTACACCGCCGCCGAGACGGCCACCGCCATCGCGAAGGGCGAGGTCTCCGCCGTCGAGGTCGCGCAGGCGCACCTGGACCGCATCGAGGCCGTCGACCAGAAGGTCAACGCCTTCCTGCACGTCGACACCGAGGGCGCGCTGAGCGCGGCCCGGGCCGTCGACGAGAAGCGCGCCAAGGGCGAGGAGCTGGGCCCGCTGGCCGGTGTCCCGCTGGCGCTCAAGGACGTCTTCACCACCAAGGGCGTGCCGACCACCTGCGGCTCGAAGATCCTTGAGGGCTGGATCCCGCCGTACGACGCCACCCTGACCTCGCGGCTCAAGGACGCCGGCGTCGTCATCCTCGGCAAGACCAACATGGACGAGTTCGCGATGGGCTCCTCCACCGAGAACTCCGCCTACGGCACCACCGGCAACCCGTGGGACCTCTCCCGGATCCCCGGCGGCTCCGGCGGCGGCTCGGCGGCCGCGCTGGCCGCCTTCGAGGCCCCGCTGGCGATCGGCACCGACACCGGCGGCTCGATCCGCCAGCCCGGCGCCGTCACCGGCACCGTCGGCGTGAAGCCGACCTACGGCTCGGTCTCCCGCTACGGCCTGGTGGCCTTCTCCAGCAGCCTGGACCAGGGCGGCCCGTGCGCCCGCACCGTGCTGGACGCGGCGCTGCTGCACGAGGCCATCGCCGGCCACGACCCGCTGGACTCCACCTCGATCGACGCGCCGGTCCCGGCCGTGGTCGAGGCCGCCCGGATGCGCGACATCCGCGGCATGCGGATCGGCGTGGTCAAGGAGTTCGCCGGCGAGGGTTACCAGGCCGGCGTGATGCAGCGCTTCAACGAGTCGGTGGAGCTGCTGCGCGAGCTGGGCGCCGAGGTCGTCGAGGTCTCCTGCCCGTCGTTCACCCTGGCGCTGCCCGCGTACTACCTGATCGCGCCCAGCGAGGCCTCGTCCAACCTGGCCCGCTTCGACGCGATGCGCTACGGCCTGCGGGTCGGCGACGACGGCACCCGCTCCGCCGAGGAGGTCACCGCGCTGACCCGTGAGGCCGGCTTCGGCCCCGAGGTCAAGCGCCGCATCATCCTGGGCACCTACGCGCTCTCCTCGGGCTACTACGACGCCTACTACGGCTCGGCCCAGAAGGTGCGCACGCTGATCTCCCGCGACTTCGACGCCGCCTTCGCCGGCGTGGACGTCCTGGTGTCGCCGACCACCCCGACCACCGCCTTCGCGATCGGCGAGCGCGCCGACGACCCGATGGCGATGTATCTGGCCGACCTCTGCACGATTCCGTCCAACCTGGCGGGCAACGCGGCCATGTCGCTGCCGTGCGGCCTGGCCCCGGAGGACAATCTCCCGGTCGGCCTGCAGATCATCGCACCCGCGATGGCGGACGACCGCCTGTACCGCGTGGGCGGCGCCGTCGAGGCCGCGCTCAACGACAAGTGGGGGCACACCCTGCTGGAGGAGGCACCGGCACTGTGAGCAAGATCGACAAGGCGAAGGCCCAGTCCACTTCTTTGAAGGGGTGGAAGCACTCCAAGCCCGGGCTCTGGCTGTCCATCGGGACCAGCGCGTTCGGCGCGATCTCCATCGTCAAGGACGTCCGCAAGGCCCGCGACGAGAGCGACACCCTCAAGCTGGTCAACGCCCTGGTCGGCGCCGCCGCCCTGGTCACCGGCACCGCCCTGCTGGTGCGCGAGCTGCGCCGCCTCGGCGACGACGACGTCCTGCTGGGCTGACCCAGCCTGTGGGGCCCCGGCCTGTACCCGCCGTACGAAGGGGTACGGGCCGGGCCCGCACCACCGAAGACTTTTTGAGTGAAGGGGACGCTGTGAGCGTCAAGAACCTGGTCTCCTACGAGGACGCTCTCGCGTCGTACGACCCGGTGATGGGCCTGGAGGTCCACGTCGAGCTGGGTACCAAGACCAAGATGTTCTGCGGTTGTTCGACCGAGCTGGGTGCCGAGCCGAACAGCCAGGTCTGCCCGACCTGCCTGGGGCTGCCGGGCTCGCTGCCGGTGGTCAACGCGGTGGGCGTGGAGTCGGCCGTCAAGATCGGCCTGGCACTGAACTGCGAGATCGCCGAGTGGTGCCGGTTCGCGCGGAAGAACTACTTCTACCCGGACATGCCGAAGAACTTCCAGACCTCGCAGTACGACGAGCCGATCGCCTTCAACGGCTACCTCGACGTGCAGCTGGAGGACGGCTCGACCTTCCGCGTGGAGATCGAGCGCGCCCACATGGAGGAGGACACCGGCAAGTCCAGCCACGTCGGCGGCGCCACCGGCCGCATCCACGGCGCGACCCACTCGCTGCTGGACTACAACCGGGCCGGCATCCCGCTGATCGAGATCGTCACCAAGCCGATCACCGGCGCCGGCGAGCGGGCCCCCGAGGTCGCCCGCGCGTACGTCGCCGAGCTGCGCGAGCTGATCCGTTCGCTGGGCGTCTCCGAGGCCCGGATGGACAAGGGTCAGATGCGCTGCGACGTCAACCTGTCGCTGCGCCCGAACGGCACCGAGACCTTCGGCACCCGCTCGGAGACCAAGAACGTCAACTCGCTGCGCAGCGTCGAGCGGGCCGCCCGGTTCGAGATCCAGCGGCACGCCACGGTGCTGACCGACGGCGGCACGATCGTCCAGGAGACCCGGCACTTCCACGAGGACGACGGCAGCACCACCAGCGGCCGGATCAAGGACAACGCCGAGGACTACCGGTACTTCCCGGAGCCGGACCTGGTCCCGGTCGCGCCGTCCCGCGCGTGGGTCGAGGAGCTGCGCGCCGCGCTGCCCGAGCTGCCGCGGGTGCGCCGGGCCCGGCTGCAGGCCGAGTGGGGCCTGTCGGACAAGGACATGCAGGCGGTGCTGAACGCCGGCGCCGTCGAGCCGATCCAGGAGACCATCGCCGCCGGCGCCCCGGCCGACCAGGCCCGCAAGTGGTGGATGGGCGAGCTGGCCCGCCGCGCCAACGAGACCGGCACCGAGCTGACCGAGCAGCCGATCACCCCGGCGCAGGTCGCCCGGGTCACCGCGCTGGTCGCCGAGGGCAAGCTGAACGACAAGCTGGCCCGCCAGGTCATCGAGGGCGTGCTGGCCGGCGAGGGCGAGCCGGACGAGATCGTCGAGAAGCGCGGCCTGGCCGTCGTCTCGGACGACTCCGCGCTGGGCGCCGCCGTCGACCAGGCCATCGCCGAGAACGAGGCGATCGCGGCCAAGATCCGCGACGGCAAGGTCGCGGCCGTCGGCGCGCTGGTCGGCGCGGTCATGAAGGCCACCCGCGGCCAGGCCGACGCGGCCCGCGTGAAGGATCTGATCCTGGAGAAGCTGGGCGTCTCCGCCTGAATTTCCAAGGCGTCTAAGGCGATCTAAGGCCTACTTAGTCGTCTGAGGCCCGGTCTCACCCTTGATAAGGGGTGGGATCGGGCCTTCGTCGTTCCCGGGCCCGGGTGCCTAAGGTCCACCGGCCCGGGAAGATCCGGCAGGCTGCCGATGCCGCCCACCCCCCTGGGAGAGGAGTCTCTACTCAGAACGAGAGAGACACCGAAACCCACGAGGGGAACCACCGTGATCGAGTACGAGCTCATCAAGCAGCAGGGACGGGAACTCCAGGCCCAGGCCGAGCACCAGCGCCTGGTCCGCGCGGCGAGGACCGCCAAGCGCACCGGATGGCGCCCCGACGTGGGCCTGCGCACCCAGCGCCGCGCCGTGCGTCCCGGCGAATGCTGACGGACCGGCACCACGGTGCCGTGCGGGGAACGGAGGGGGAGGCGCGACGGGGGAGCGCCTCCCCCTCCGGGCGTTCGCCGGCGGCGATAACCCCTCGGAGGGCGCCGGACCTTTGTGGCATGCTCGCCTCCATGCAGCAGACCTCGGTGAGTCCCGTCTTCGTCGGCCGCGACCCGGAGCTCACCGACCTGACGGACGCGCTGCACCGCGCCGGGCGCGGCGAGCCGCAGACCGTGCTGATCGGCGGCGAGGCGGGCGTCGGCAAGACCCGGCTGCTGGAGGAGTTCCTGCGGATGGCGGACGCCCAGGGCGTGCTCACCACCGACGGGGGCTGCCTGGAGGTCGGCGCCGAGGGGCTGCCGTACGCGCCGCTGGCCACCGCGCTGCGCCGGCTGCACCGCTGCCTGGGCACCGGGCTGGAGACCGCCGCCGCCGGGATGGAGGGCCATCTCGCCCGGCTGCTGCCCGACATCGGCGAGGCCGACGGCGAACCCAACGACGAGTACGGCCGGGCCCGGCTGTTCGAGCACACCGCGAGGCTGTTCGAACGGCTCGGCACGGACCGTACTTTCGTGCTCGCCGTCGAGGACCTGCACTGGTCCGACCGCTCCACCCGGGAGCTGTTCGCCTACCTGGTCCGCACCCTGCACCGGGCCCGGGTCCTGCTGGTCGCCACCTACCGCAGCGACGACCTGCACCGCCGCCACCCGCTGCGGCCCTTCCTGGCCGAGCTGGAGCGGCTGCGCACCGTGCGCCGGATCGAGCTGGAGCGCTTCGGCCCCGGCGAGGTGGCCGCCCAGCTGGCCGGCATCCTCGGCACCGCCACTCCCGACCGGCAGCTGGTCGAGCGCATCCACCGCCGCTCCGAGGGCAACCCGTTCTTCGTCGAGGAGCTGGCCACCGCCCTGCGGGAGGGCTGCTCGACCGGGCTGACCGACTCCCTGCGGGACATCCTGCTGGTCCGGGTCGAGGCGCTGGACGAGGAGACCCAGCGGGTGCTGCGGATCGCCGCCGAGGGCGGCTCGCTCGTCGAACACGCCCTGCTCGCCGCCGTCCTGGAGGACGAGGAGCAGCTGATCGCCTCGCTGCGCGCCGCCGTCGGCGCCAACATCCTGCGCCCGGACCCCGACGGCGACGGCTACCGGTTCCGGCACGCCCTGGTCCGCGAGGCCGTCTCGGACGACCTGCTGCCCGGCGAACGGCACCGGATCAACCGCCGGTTCGCCGAGGCCCTGGAGGCCGAGCCGCAGCTGGTCGGCGCGGACGTCCGGCCGGCCCGGCTGGCCAACTACTGGTACCACGCGCACGACCCGGCCCGGGCCCTGCCGACCGCGCTGGACGCCGCCCGCGCCGCCCGTCGCCGCAACGCCTTCGCCGAGCAACTGCGCATGCTGGAGCGGGCCCTGGAACTGTGGGACGAGGTGCCCGCCGAGCAGCTGGCCGGCACCCTGCGCCCGTACGACTGGGCCGAGACCTATCCGCCCTGCTCCTGCGACGACGACCGGCACGGCGAGGACTGTCACCGGCTCTGCCTGATCGACGTGCTCGCCGAGGCGGTGGTCGCGGCCCGCCGCAGCGGTGACCGGGAGCGCGGGCTGAGCCTGGCCAAGCGGGCGCTCAAGCTCGTCGACGAGACCGAGCACCCGGCCCGCGCCGCCTGGTTCCGGATCAACCGCGCCCGGATGCTCGGACACCTGCGCCGCTCCGGTGACGAGGAGGAGATCGCCTACGCGCACCGGCTGGTCGAGCACCTGCCGCCGTCCGCGGTGCAGGCCGAGGTGTTCGCCCTCGGGGCCGGCGCCGGCATGCTCGCCAACCCCCGCCCCGAGCTGGTGGTGCTCGCCGAGCGGGCCGCCCGGATCGCCCGTGAGGTGGGTGCGCACGCGGTCGAGCAGCACGCCCTGATGACCCTCGGCGGGCTGCGCAACGACCTGGACGCCGACCCGGAGGCGGCGGTGGCCCAGCTGACCGCGGCGGTGGCGGCCACCCGCCGGCTCGGCGCCACGGACCTGCTGCTGCGCGGCCTCAACAACCTCTCCTCGCTGCTGCGCGGCCTCGGCCGGGCCGAGCAGGCCGCGGAACTGGCCCGCGAGGGGCTGGACTCGGCCCGCCGCAACGGCCTGCAGCGCAACATCGGCACCATCCTGACCGGGAACCTCGCCGAGGCGCTGATCGACCTCGGGCGGATCGGCGAGGCCGAACAGGTGCTCGCCGAGGGCGACCTGACCAGCCCGACCGGCACCCACGCCGAGTTCCTGGACCGCCTGCGCGGGGAGCTGGCCCTGCTGCGCGGCGACCTGGCCGGCGCCGCCGCGCTGCTCGCCCAGGCCCGGGCGGCCAACCGGGTCGGCCAGATCCAGCACTCGGTGCCGATCAGCCGGCTCGCGGTGCGCACCGCCGCCCTGGCCGGCCGGCCGCTGGAGGCCCGCGCCGAACTGCTCGCCGCCCTGGCGGGGGAGTTCCCCTGCGGCTACCTGGCCGACTTCTTCCCGCTGCTGGTCGACGGCGCGGGGGCCGAGGCGGACAGCCGGGGCCTGCCGGAGGCCGAGGCGGGCCGGGCCGCGGTGCTGGCCAGGATCGTCGAGGTGGCGGCCGGGCTGACCCCGACGGTACCGCTGCACCACGGCTGGGCCCGGCTGCTGGAGGGCGAACTGGCCCGGGCCGAGGGGGCGGACACCCCGGCGCACTGGGCCGCCGCGATCGAGTGGCTGCGCCCGACCGGGCTGCCGTACCCGCTGGCGCTCGCCCTGCTGCGGGCGGGCGAGGCCGAGGTGCTGGCCGGACGGCGCGAGGCGGGGGTGGAACTGCTGCGCGAGGCCCGGGAACTGGCGTCCGTCCGGGGCGACGCCGGGCTGCGCGCCGAGGTGGACGCGCTGGCCGAGCGGGCGGGCCTGGCCCTCGTCGCGGGCCGTCCCGCCCCCGCCGCGGGGGCGCCGGCCGGGGACTCCTTCGGCCTCACCCCCCGTGAGCGGGACGTGCTCCGATTGCTCGCGCGGGGGCGCACCAACCGGCAGATCGCCGAGGAGTTGTACATCTCGCCGAAGACGGCGAGCGTGCACGTCTCCAACATCCTGGGCAAGCTCGCGGTCGCCGGCCGGGGCGAAGCCGCCGCGCTGGCCCACCGTCTGCGGCTGTTCCCCGAGGATCTGGCCCCGGCCGGCCGCTGAGCGCCCGCCGCCCGCCGGCCGGCCGCGTGGCGCCGCGGGGCCGGCCGCCGCGCCGCCGGTCCGGCCGGCGCCGCCCGGGCGCCGCCCCGTGCTCCCGTGCGCGCCGCGTGAGCCCCCGCCCGCGCGCCCCCGCCAACCGGCCCGTTCCGGTGGAATCGGGCGCAATTCCCCACCTCAAGGCCATTACTCTAAGTTGAGTGTGCGTGTCATTGAGTGACCGAAGTGGTGTAGGGTCCCGAGCGGGAACATCGGTGTGGCGGGACGGCCGGCAGGCCCCCCGCCCCCTGGGCCACCGCCCCGACGGGGCGCCAGGTCACCGCGTACGGCCACCAGGCGCGCGGCCGGTGGTCCGTGACCGGGGCGCGAGGTCCCGGGCCGGAGGGGGAGAGGCCGAGTGAGCTCCACCGACGCGGTGCTGCCCGGAGCCGGACGGCCGCAGGCGCCGGACACCGACCTGCTCGCGGGCGGACCGCCGCCCGTGGCCGGTCCGCCCGCCGACACCCCGCGCCCGCCGGGCCCCTTCCCGCGCGGCCCGTCCCGCCCCGCCGACCGCGTACCCGCCCCGCCGTCCGGCGGCGGCAGACCCGGGCCGCTCCGCCGCGCGCTCTACAGCCGCAAGCTGCCCGGAGCCGTCCTCGGAGTGCTCTGCCTGGCCTACGTCCTCGGCGCGGCGCTCGGCTGGGGATCGCGCCAAGTGGCGGTTTTCATGGGCGACTTCGGCCTGGCCGCGGCCGCCCTCGCCGCCGCGCTCTCCTGTCTCGCGTACGGCTGCACGGTCGGCGGCCACGCCCGCCCGGCCTGGCTGCTGTTCGGCCTCTCCTCGCTCATGGTCGCCTTCGGCAACGGCACCTGGGGCTGGTACGAGCTGGTCGAACGCAAGCCGCTGCCGCCCGACTCGCTCGCCGAGTACGCCTTCCTGCTGTTCGCCCCGCTCGCCATCACCGGCGTCCTGGTGCTCGCCCAGCGCCCGCGCACCGCCGCCGGCTGGCTCTGCCTGCTGCTCGACGGCTGGCTGGTGGCCGGCTCGCTGTTCACCCTCAGCTGGAGCCTCGCGCTCGGCCGCACCGCCGCCGGCGAGGCCGGCTCCCCGCTGCGGCTGGCCCTCAACCTGGCCTACCCGGTGCTGGACATCCTGCTGGTCTCGCTGGTCGTCGGCCTGCGCTTCGGAGGCCGGGACGGCAACCGGGCGGCCGTCCACACCGCCATGGTCGGCCTCGCCGTCACCGTGCTCTGCGACGCCCTGTTCACCTCGCCCGAACTGCGCAGCAGCTACCACTCCGGCGAACTGCTGGACGCCGGCTGGTTCGCGGGCAGCCTGCTGCTCGCCTGGGCGCCGTGGTCCCCGCGCTGGCGCCGCCCGCTGCGCGAGCACCCCGCGCTCGGCGGCCTGCCGCGCCGCCGGGTCGCCACCACCTTCAGCGCGCTCACCCCGTACGCGGCCGCCGCCGTCTGCACCGCCGGGATCCTCTACAACGCCCTCGGCGGGCGCTCGCTGGACCGGGTGGTGGCCGCCGCGGCCTGCACCGTCGGCCTCGCGCTGATCCTGCGCCAGGGCATCATGCTGCTCGACAACCTCTCGCTGGCCCAGGAACTCGCCCACAAGGAGGCGCACTTCCGCTCCCTGGTGCAGGGCTCCAGCGACGTCATCATGATCGCCGGCGCCAACGGCGTGCTCTCCTACGTCTCCCCGGCCGCGCTCGGCGTCTACGGGCGCGACCCGGAGGAACTGGTCGGCGGCAACCTGCTGGACCTCATCCACCCCGAGGACGTCGACCGGGTGCTGCTGGAAGTCCGCCGCTTCCTGGCCCGCGGCCGGCTGGCCGCCCACCGCGACCCGGGCGCCGAACCGCTGCCCGCCGCCCGGGTGGAGTGCCGGATCGGCTCCGGCGCCGGCGAGTGGCTGCACGTCGAGTCGACCGTCGACCGGTACCGCGACGGCCTCATCCTGAACAGCCGCGACGTCACCGAACGGGTCATGCTGCAGGCCCAGTTGCAGCACAACGCCTTCCACGACCCGCTCACCGACCTGCCCAACCGGGCGCTGTTCACCCAGCGGCTGCGGGCGGCCCTGGCCGCCCGCGGCCCGCAGGAGGAGGCCGGCACCGGGGTCGCCGTGCTCTTCCTCGACCTGGACGGCTTCAAGGCGGTCAACGACTCCGCCGGCCACCAGGTCGGCGACGAACTGCTGGTCCAGGCCGCCCGCCGGCTCCAGGCCGCCGTCCGCTGCGGCGACACCGTGGCCCGGTTCGGCGGCGACGAGTTCGCCGCCCTGGTCTGCGGCCCGCTCGGCCGCCTCCAGGTCCAGGAGCTCGCCGAACGGCTGCGCACCGCGCTCTCCGAGCCGTACTGGATCGGCGGCAGTGAGCTCAGCGTCGCCGCCAGCATCGGCATCGCCTTCGGCAGCCCCGAACGCGGCCCCGCCGCCGACCCGCGCGCCGCCGCCGACGAGCTGATGCGCAACGCCGACCTCGCGATGTACCGCGCCAAGTCCGAGGGCAAGGGCCGGGTGATGCTCTACACCCCCGCCATGCGCGCCGACCTGGAGCGCCGTACCGAACTGGACGAGCGGCTGCGGGCGGCCGTCCGGGAGGGCGGCTTCGCGCTGCTCCACCAGCCCGTGGTGGACCTCGCGAGCGGCGCGGTCACCGCCGTCGAGGCGCAGGCCCGCTGGCGCTCCGCGCAGGGGCTGCTGCTCACCCCCGCCGAGTTCCTGCGCTCCACCGAACACGGCGACGCCGCCGCCCGGTTCTCCCGCTGGCTGGTCCGCGAGGCGGTCTCCGCCGCCGCCCTGCGCCGAGGCATGCCCGCCCGCGGCCGCCCCGCCCCGCCGCCGGTCCCGGTGTCCGTCCGGCTCTCCGCCGAACGGCTCTGCGCGCCCGGCCTGTACGAGACGGTCGCCGCCGCGCTGCGCGACAGCGGGCTGCCCGGCGGCCAACTGATCGTCGAGGTGGCCCGGATGGGCCCGGACGAGTTCGCCGACGAACTCGGCCGCCGGCTCGCCGCGCTGCGCCGGCTCGGCGTCTCCACCGCGCTGGCCGGCTTCGGGGCCGGCGGCGGCTCGCTCGGCGCGCTCGCCCGGCTGCCCTTCGACGGCCTGAAGCTGGACCGCTCGCTGGTGCACGACCTGGGCGACTCCGCGCTCGCCCGCACGCTCGCCGGGCACGCCCTGCGGCTCGGCCGGGACCTCGGCCTGGTCACCGGCGCCGAGGGCGTCGACCTGCCGCGACAGGTGGCCGTGCTGCAGGAGTTGGGCTGCCGCCAGGTGCAGGGCTCGGCCTTCTCCGCGCCACTGGACGAGACCAGGCTGCGGCGCGCCCTGGCCCGCCGCGCCTACCCCGTGCCGCGACCGCCCGGCCCGCCGCCGGCCCGGCGAGCCTATCCGGCCGCGGACACCCGGACGAGTGGGCGCGCCGAGGCCGGGCAGGGACGTGTCGCAGCTCACCACAACCCCTCCGACCTGCCCGAACACCAGGCCGTGAGCGGTCCGGGAGCGGGTCCGCATGGCGAGACGGTCGTCCCACCTGCTTGACAGCCGGGCCTTGACGGGAGGAAGGTCGTTGCCATGCGCACCCGAATTCTCGTACTTGGCGGGCGCGTCGGCTGAGCGGGCCATGCCCCGCTTGTGACAGACCGACGCGCCACCCCTCGCATGCCCTTGGGCACGAGGGGTTTTTTGTTGCACTGACGCCGTTCCACCACTGCAATACCCCTGGCCCCGTGGCCCCTCGAAAGGGACGATTGGGGCAGAGCCGGCGATCGGCCCGCAAGCGGGACCCCATCCCTCGACCCCGGGGCCCGCAACCTCCGGGCCGGCCAGAACCGAGAAGAGACAGGCAGATGACTGAGCACGCCGCAGCCCCCCGCCGCGGGGACACCCCGGCCGCCCACGCTCCCGCTCCGCAGCACGTCGTCGAGACCATGACCGGCGCGCAGTCGCTCATCCGCTCGCTGGAGGCCGTCGGCGCGGACACCGTCTTCGGCATCCCCGGCGGGGCCATCCTTCCCGCGTACGACCCGCTGATGGACTCCACCAAGGTGCGCCACATCCTGGTCCGTCACGAGCAGGGCGCCGGCCACGCCGCCACCGGGTACGCGCAGGCCACCGGCCGGGTCGGCGTCTGCATGGCGACCTCGGGCCCGGGCGCGACCAACCTGGTCACCCCGATCGCCGACGCGTACATGGACTCGGTGCCGATCGTCGCGATCACCGGCCAGGTCTCCTCCCAGGCGATCGGCACGGACGCCTTCCAGGAGGCGGACATCTGCGGCATCACGATGCCGATCACCAAGCACAACTACCTGGTCACCGACCCGGCCGAGATCCCCCGGGTGATCGCCGAGGCGTTCCACATCGCCGCCACCGGCCGCCCGGGCCCGGTCCTGGTCGACATCGCCAAGGACGCCCTGCAGGCCACCACCACCTTCCGCTGGCCGGTCGAGACCTCGCTGCCCGGCTACCGCCCGGTGACCAAGCCGCACGCCAAGCAGATCCGCGAGGCCGCGAAGATGCTGGTCACCGCCAAGCGCCCGGTGCTGTACGTCGGCGGCGGCGTCATCAAGGCCGGCGCCACGGCCGAGCTGCGGATCCTCGCCGAGCTGACCGGCGCCCCGGTGGTCACCACCCTGATGGCGCTCGGCGCGTTCCCGGACAGCCACCCGCAGCACCTGGGCATGCCCGGCATGCACGGCTCCGTCCCGGCCGTCACCGCGCTGCAGAAGGCGGACCTGCTCTTCACCCTCGGCGCCCGCTTCGACGACCGGGTCACCGGCAAGCTGGACAGCTTCGCGCCGTACGCCAAGGTCGTCCACGCCGACATCGACCCGGCCGAGATCGGCAAGAACCGCCCGGCCGACGTGCCGATCGTCGGCGACGCCCGCGAGGTGCTGGCCGACCTGATCGTCGCGGTCCAGGCCGAGTTCGACGCCGGCCACAAGGGCGACTACAGCGACTGGTGGGAGCGGCTCGACGAGTGGAAGCGGACCTACCCGCTGGGCTACGACCCCGCGGCGGGCGGCCAGCTCTCCCCGCAGCAGGTCATCGAGCGGATCGGCCGGCTGGTCGGCCCGGACGCCATCTACGCGGCGGGCGTCGGCCAGCACCAGATGTGGAGCTCGCAGTTCATCCGCTTCGAGAAGCCGGGCACCTGGCTCAACTCCGGCGGCGCCGGGACCATGGGCTACGCCGTGCCGGCCGCGATGGGCGCCAAGGCGGGCCGCCCGGACGCCGCGGTCTGGGCGATCGACGGCGACGGCTGCTTCCAGATGACCAACCAGGAGCTGGTCACCTGCGCCCTGAACGGCATCCCGATCAAGGTCGCGGTCATCAACAACGGTTCGCTGGGCATGGTCCGGCAGTGGCAGACGCTGTTCTACAACCAGCGCTACTCCAACACCGTGCTGCACGCGGGCCCCGGCCACGACGGCATCGAGCCGCCCGCCCAGGGCACCCGGATCCCCGACTTCGTCCTGCTCGCCGAGGCGATGGGCTGCGTCGGCCTGCGCTGCGAGCGCCCCGAGGACCTCGACGCGGTGATCGAGCAGGCGATGGCGATCGACGACCGCCCGGTGGTCATCGACTTCATCGTCCACCAGGACGCCATGGTCTGGCCGATGGTCGCGGCCGGCACCAGCAACGACGAGATCCAGTTCGCCCGCGGGGTGCGCCCCGACTTCGGCGACGACCTCGACTGAGCCCCTTCCGGAACGACCAAGGGAACCCACGCCCCATGTCCAAGCACACCCTCTCCGTCCTGGTCGAGAACAA
The DNA here is from genome assembly GCF_040296005.1 of Kitasatospora sp. NPDC002551. Taxonomy (NCBI): domain Bacteria; kingdom Bacillati; phylum Actinomycetota; class Actinomycetes; order Kitasatosporales; family Streptomycetaceae; genus Kitasatospora; species Kitasatospora sp. NPDC002551. The sequence continues at coordinate 53,591 of NZ_JBEOWI010000048.1, forward strand.
GCCCGGCGTGCTCGCCCGGATCGCCGCGCTGTTCTCCCGTCGGGGCTTCAACATCGACTCCCTCGCCGTCGGCCCCACCGAGCATCCGGACGTGTCCCGGATGACCATCGTGGTCAACGTCGAGGACCTCCCGCTGGAACAGGTCACCAAGCAGCTCAACAAGCTCGTCAACGTGATAAAGATCGTCGAACTCGACCAGTCCGCTGCGATCCAGCGGGAACTGGTCCTGGTGAAGGTCCGCGCCGACAACGAGACCCGGTCGCAGATCGTCGAGATCGTCCAGCTGTTCCGCGCCAAGACGGTCGACGTGTCCCCGGACGCGGTGACCATCGAGGCCACCGGCAGCTCGGACAAGCTGGAGGCCATGCTCCGGATGCTGGAGCCTTACGGCATCAAGGAGTTGGTCCAGTCCGGCCTGGTCGCCATCGGACGCGGCGCCCGTTCGATCACGGACCGCTCGCTGCGCGCCCTCGACCGCAGCGCCTAGCAGCCGCCGCCCACCCGTCGCCCACCACCGCCCTTCCAACGGCGCGCTGGTGCGCGGCACCCCTTTCCGAATCACCGCTCCACCCCTTCACCGGGTCCGCATACGGTAGGAACCGACGCAGACCCAGGCAAACCACTCGCAAGGAGATGTGCCCCCGTGGCCGAGCTGTTCTACGAAGACGACGCCGACCTGTCCATCATCCAGGGCCGCAAGGTCGCGGTCATCGGCTACGGCAGCCAGGGCCACGCCCACGCGCTGTCCCTGCGCGACTCGGGCGCGGACGTCCGGGTCGGCCTGAAGCCGGAGTCCAAGTCCCGCCAGAAGGCCGAGGAGGCCGGCCTGCGCGTGGTCACCCCCGCCGAGGCCGCGGCCGAGGCCGACGTCATCATGATCCTGGTCCCGGACCCGATCCAGGCCGACGTCTACGAGGCGGACATCGCCCCGCACCTGAAGGCCGGCGACGCCCTGTTCTTCGGCCACGGCCTGAACATCCGCTTCGGCTTCATCAAGCCGCCGGCCGACGTCGACGTCTGCATGGTCGCCCCGAAGGGCCCGGGCCACCTGGTCCGCCGCCAGTACGAGGAGGGCCGCGGCGTCCCGGCGATCGTCGCCGTCGAGCAGGACGCCTCCGGCAAGGCCTTCGACCTGGCGCTGTCCTACGCCAAGGGCCTGGGTGCCACCAAGGCCGGCGTCATCAAGACCACCTTCACCGAGGAGACCGAGACCGACCTGTTCGGTGAGCAGGCCGTCCTCTGCGGTGGCACCGCCGCCCTGGTGAAGGCCGGTTTCGAGACCCTGGTCGAGGCCGGCTACCAGCCGGAGATCGCCTACTTCGAGTGCCTGCACGAGCTGAAGCTCATCGTCGACCTGATGTACGAGGGCGGCCTGGAGAAGATGCGCTGGTCGGTCTCCGAGACCGCCGAGTGGGGCGACTACGTCACCGGCCCGCGGATCATCACCGACGCCACCAAGGCCGAGATGAAGAAGGTCCTCGCCGAGATCCAGGACGGCACCTTCGCCAACACCTGGATCGCCGAGTACAAGGCCGGTCTGCCCAAGTACAACGAGTACAAGAAGGCCGACGAGGACCACCTGCTGGAGACCACCGGCAAGAAGCTGCGCAAGCTGATGAGCTGGGTCAAGGAAGAGGCCTGATCCACGCCGGGCGCGCGGAATCGGACCCTCTCGATTTTGTAACGCCCTTGTACAACTAGGCTGCTCCCGTCCGGGTGATTTCGCCGGACGGGAGCAGCCCGGTACCCAGCCCGTCGATACACTTCCGAGTGCGCGTCAGGCCCACAGCGTCGTGCGTCTACCTACGCGGCATGCCACCTTCCCCCGCCCTCCACGCCACCTTCGTGCCCGGGGGAACCGGACAGTTAAGGACCACTGTCGTGAGCAAATCCGTAGTTCTGATCGCCGAAGAGCTCTCGCCCGCCACGGTCGACGCCCTTGGCCCCGACTTCGAGATCCGCCACTGCAACGGCGCGGACCGCACCGAACTGCTGACCGCCATCGCGGACGTCGACGCCGTCCTGATCCGCTCCGCCACCAAGGTCGACGCCGAGGCGCTGGCCGCCGCCCGCAGGCTCAAGGTCGTCGCCCGGGCCGGCGTCGGCCTCGACAACGTCGACGTCTCCGCCGCCACCAAGGCCGGCGTCATGGTCGTGAACGCCCCGACCTCCAACATCGTCACCGCCGCCGAGCTGGCCTGCGGCCTGCTGATCTCCGTCGCCCGCAACATCGCGCCGGCCAACGCCGCGCTCAAGGGCGGCGAGTGGAAGCGCAACAAGTACACCGGCGTCGAGCTGAGCGAGAAGACCCTCGGTGTGGTCGGCCTCGGCCGGATCGGCGTGCTGGTCGCCCAGCGGATGTCCGCGTTCGGCATGAAGATCGTCGCGTACGACCCCTACATCCAGGCCGCCCGCGCCGCGCAGATGGGCGTCAAGCTGGTCTCGCTGGAGGAGCTGCTGGAGGTCTCGGACTTCATCACCGTCCACCTCCCGAAGACCCCGGAGACCATCGGCCTGATCGGCGACGAGGCGCTGCACAAGGTCAAGCCGTCGGTCCGGATCGTCAACGCCGCCCGCGGCGGCATCGTCGACGAGGACGCGCTGCTCAGTGCCCTGCGCGACGGCCGGGTGGCCGGCGCCGGCCTGGACGTGTACGCCAAGGAGCCGTGCACCGACTCCCCGCTGTTCGCCCTCGACAACGTGGTGGCCACCCCGCACCTGGGCGCCTCGACCGACGAGGCCCAGGAGAAGGCCGGCATCGCCGTCGCCCGCTCGGTGCGCCTGGCGCTGGCCGGCGAGCTGGTGCCGGACGCGGTCAACGTCCAGGGCGGCGTGATCGCCGAGGACGTCCGCCCGGGCCTGCCGCTGGCCGAGAAGCTCGGCCGGATCTTCACCGCGCTGGCCGGCGAGGTGGCCGTGCGGCTCGACGTCGAGGTGCGCGGCGAGATCACCCAGCACGACGTCAAGGTGCTCGAACTGTCCGCGCTCAAGGGCGTGTTCGAGGACGTCGTGGCGGAGACGGTGTCCTACGTCAACGCCCCGCTGTTCGCCCAGGAGCGCGGCGTCGAGGTCCGGCTGACCACCTCCAGCGAGAGCCCCGAGCACCGCAACGTCATCACCGTGCGCGGCACCCTCGCGAACGGTGAGGAGATCGCCATCTCCGGCACGCTGGCCGGCCCCAAGCAGGTCCAGAAGATCGTCGGCGTGGACGCCTTCGACGTGGACGTGGCGCTCACCGACCACATGGCCTTCTTCAAGTACGAGGACCGCCCGGGCGTGGTCGGCGTCCTCGGCCGCCACCTCGGCGACGCCGGCATCAACATCGCCGGCATGCAGGTCGCCCGCGACGGCAGCGGCGCGCTGGCCTCCCTCACGGTGGACAGCGAGATCCCGCAGGAGGTGCTGTCGGCCATCGCCGCCGAGATCGGCGCCCGCTTCGCCCGCTCGGTCGACCTGGGCGCCTGACCGCCCCGCAAGGCCCCTGACCAGGGCCCGGACCGCCGTCCCCACGGCGGTCCGGGCCTTTGGGCGTGTCGGACATTTGCGTTCCTCCGGGTGACGGCCGTCTCAGATAGTAGGAAATCCAAGTATTCGTGCAGACACCGCCGGGCCGGGGCCGTACGGTGGTGGAAGCCGTACGGTGCGCCGCCCCTGTAGCCAGGGTGAGCGGCCCGTGCGTGCGCGTACGCCCGATGGGCAGGCGACCCCCGCCCGGTGTACCCCTCCCTCCTCCCCAACCGCCGCGTCCGTTCCCACGGCGCGTATCGCACCAAGGAGCCCCGGTATGCCCCCGACTGCCGACCGCCACGCCGCTTCCGCCCCCGCGACCCCGCAGACCCGCGTCCCGCGCCGCCGCCGGGCCGCCGAGCGGAACCCCTTCGCCGCCGCCGCGCTCCAGCGGGCGCTGGACCGCCGCGACAACGGCGGCGTGACCGGCCACCACTGACCGGTCGCCGCCGGGCCGCCGCGCACGGTGGCGTTCATCCGCCGAATGGGCCGAACGGGCTGACGGAGCATCACCCTGAAGGGTGCAACTTGCCACCGTTCGGGGGAGGTTGCTCGCCCCGACCGGCGCGATATTCCTAATTTGGGGCCCCCGGAAGGGTGATCGACGGCCGCACGGGCGGGCGTCAGCGGCACGGTATGCGGATCAGTTCCCCCGGCCGGGGGGAGAGGACCCCATGCGTCGTCCCACCGTCCGCCGACCGCGCGCCCGGATCGGCCTGGCCCTGGCCCTGGCCCTGCTGGCCGGGCCGGCGCTGCTCGCCGGCGCCGCCCCGGCCGCCGGGAGCCCGCCGGCGGCCCCGGCCGCCCGGGCCGCCGGCACGCCCGTCCCCGTCCTGCTGGAACTCGCCACCGAGCCCGTCGCCCCCGTCTGGCGGCGGGCCGGCGACGAGGCCCGGAGCCGGCGGAGCTCCCCGGAGGCCGCCCACCGGGAGGCCGCCCGGGCCGGCGCCGCCCAGCGGGCCCGCGCCTCCGCGGCGCTGGACCGGCTGGCCGACGCCGTCCACGGCGCCGTGCCCGCCGCCCGGGAGCTCTACCGCACCCGCACCCTGGTCACCGGCCTCGCGGTGAGCGCGCCGGCCGGCCGGCTGCCCGCGCTGCGCACCCTGCCCGGGGTCGCGGCCGTGCACCCGATCGTCCGCAAACGGCGCGACAACGCCCACTCGGTGCCGGTCACCGGCGCGCCCGCGGTCTGGGCGGGCGGCTCCTCCGACGGCGGGGCGGCCGGCACCACCGGGCAGGGCGTGCGGATCGGTGTCGCCGACAGCGGCATCGACTACACCCACGCCGACTTCGGCGGCCCCGGCACCGAGGAGGCGTTCCGGTCCGTCGACGGCGCAAAGCCCGCGCCCGCGGGGCTGTTCCCCAGCGCGAAGGTGGTGGGCGGGCGCGACCTGGTCGGCGACGACTACCAGCCCGACCCGGGCGCCCCGCACTACCAGCCCGACCCGCACCCCGACGACAACCCGATCGACTGCGGCCTCAACGGCCACGGCACCCATGTCGCCGGCACCGCCGCCGGCCTCGGCGTCACCGCCGACGGGCAGCCCTACCGCGGCCCCTACCGGCCCGGCCTGGACCCGGCCGGCTTCCGGGTCGGCCCCGGCGCCGCGCCCGGTGCCCAGCTGTACGCGATCCGGGTCTTCGGCTGCGACGGCTCCACCGACCAGCTCGGCCAGGCCCTCGACCTGGCCGCCGACCCGGACGGCGACGGTGACCCGAGCGACCGGCTGGACGTCCTCAACCTCTCGCTCGGCAGCCGCTTCGGCGCCACCGACGACGCCGACGCCCTGGCCGTCGACCGGCTCGCCGCGCTCGGCACCGTGGTGGTCGCCGCCGCGGGCAACGAGGGCGACGTCTACGGCATCGGCGGCAGCCCCGGCACCGCCGCCCGGGCGGTCGCCGTCGCCGCCTCCGTCGACCCGCACGGCGACGCCGACGGCATCACCGTGCTCGACCCGCCCGCGCTCGCCGGCGCCGTCCCCGCCCACTGGAGCGCCCGCTACCGGGACTGGTCCACCGCCGACGTGACCGGCGAACTCACGCTGCCCGCCGACCAGTCGGACGGCTGCGAGGCCTTCTCCGAGGCCGACCGGCAGCGGCTCGCCGGGCGGATCGCGGTGCTCGCCTGGAGCACCCGCGAGTCCGAGCGCGCCTGCGGCTCGGGCCCGCGCGCCGACCACGTCGCCGAGGCGGGCGCGATCGGCGCCCTGCTGGCCGCCGACGACGACCACCTCGCCGAGATCGCCGGCAACGACCGGGTGCCGCTCGCCCTGCTCGGCCGCGCCGACGGCGAACGGCTGCGCGCGGGCGCCGCCGCCGGTCCGGTCCGGGTCCGCCTCGCCGCCCCCGGCAACCCGCTGCACGGCGCCGTCGCCCAGGACCAGCCGCAGCGGCTGGACACCCTCACCGACTTCACCTCGCGCGGCATCGGCGTGCCCGGTGTCGTCAAGCCGGACCTCGCTGCCCCCGGCGAGACCATCTGGTCCGCCCTGGTCGGCAGCGGCGCCGGCGGCCAGCGCGAGGACGGCACCTCGATGGCCACCCCGCACGTCGCCGGGCTGGCCGCGCTGGTCCGCGCCGCGCACCCGGACTGGACCGTCGAGCAGGTCAAGGCCGCGCTGATGAACACCGCCGGGGACACCTGGCTCGGCGACGGCGCCACCGGCCCGGTCTACGGACCCGAGCGCACCGGCGCCGGCCGGGCCGCCGTGGACCGCGCCGTGCGCACCCCGGCCGTCGCCTACGCGGCGGGGGAGGGGGCGGTCGAGGGCGCCGTCGGCGTTTCCTTCGGCCCGGTCGCCGTCACCGGGCCGCTCGCCCTGGTCCGAGAGGTGGAGGTGCGCAACCTCTCCGCCGCCCCGGTCGCCTACCGCACCGGCTACGCGGCGGCCACCGATGCGCCCGGCGCCCGCTTCGAGCTCGCGCCCGACCGGGTCGAGGTCCCGCCCGGCGGCGCCGCGCGGGTGCGGGTCACCCTGCGGGTGCCCGGCGCGCTCGGCCGTGCCCCCGACCCGACGATCGCCACCCTCCAGGGCGGCCGGGCCCGCAGCTACCGCGGCGAGCTCTCCGGCCGGCTGCTGCTCACCCCGGACGACCCGGACGACCCGGCCGCCCCGGGGCTGCGGGTGCCGCTGTTCGCCGCGCCGCGGGCGGCCTCCGACCTGGCCGCCACCACCCCGGTCCGCACCGCCCGGGGCGGCGCGCTGGTCGCCCTGACCGGCACCGACGCCCCCGGCGGCGCGCCCGGTCTGATCAGCGCCCTCGCGCTCGGCGGGGAGGGCGACCGCTGGCCCGACTGCCCGCCGGACAGCGGGGCGGCGGTCGGCCCCGGAGCGGGCGTCGTCCCGGAGGGCAGCACCGAGGAGGCCGAGCACCTCCAGGACCTCTGCGTCGAACGCCCCGGCGACCGGGCCGCCAACCTGCGCGCCGCCGGCGCCGCCACCGACGCGCCCGCCGTCGCCGGCGACCCGCTCGCCGAGGGCCGGCTCTACCTCGGCACCCGGGTGTGGGCCCCGGCCGCCACCCCGGTCGGGGTGTTCGCCGTCCGGGCCTCGCTGGACACCGACGGGGACGGCGCGACCGACGTGGTGGTCAAGGCCGACCGGCAGCGCGGCAGCGACGTCCTGGTGGCCCGCGCCCTGGACGCCCGCACCGGCGCCGAGCTGGACGTCCAGCCGCTGAACGCCCGCTGGGGCGACACCGACACCGCGCTGCTGGACTCCGACAGCGTGGTCCTGCCGGTCCGCCTGTCCGCCCTGCCGGGGATCGCCCCCGGCCGCAGCACCGTCCACTACGCGCTGTGGACCGGCCTCGCCGGCCCCGGGACGCCCGACCCGGCCGAGGCCTTCTCCGCGATCGGCCTGCACGGCACCCGGCCGACCCTCCCGATCGACGTCCTGCACCCCGCCCTCGACGTCCGCACCGGCCCCGGCGGCCCCACCGCCCTCGCCGCCCCCATCCACCCCGCCACCGTCCTCGACATCCACCGCACCGACCCCGCCCCCGCCCGCCTGCTCCTCCTCCACCACCTCAACCCGGAGGCCCACCGCGGCCAGGTCCTGCGCCTGCCGTAGCACGTGCCGAGGGGCGTGCACGGATCTGCGCACGCCCCTCGTGAGGGTGAAGAAGCGGGGGATCGGTCCGAGTAGCCTGAGAACGGCCACGAGGATGCCCGTACGGGAGGAACCATGAGCGTCGCGCCGTACCCCGACTGGATCAGGCCCCCGGCCGAGGGGTACACGGCCGAGGACCTCGACCGGTTGCCGGATCTCCCGCCGCACACCGAGTTGCTCGACGGGAGCCTGATCTTCGTGAGCCCGCAGCCCCTCTTCCACATGCGTACGCTGCGCAGGCTGGAGCGAGCACTGGAGACCGCCGTCCCGGACGGTTGGCAGGTGTGGCGGGAGATGACGATCCGGCTGAACCTGCGCAACCGTCCCGAACCGGATCTCATCGTCGTGAACGAGCACGCGGACCCGGGGCCCGACGGAACCTACTGCGACGCCCAGGACGTCCTGCTCGCCATCGAGATCGTGTCCACGGAGTCCGGGGAACGCGACCGTGAGGTCAAGCCGCGCAAGTACGCCGCCGCCGGTATCGCGCACTTCTGGCGGGTGGAGGGGGACGAGCACGGGCAGGCGATCGTCCACACCTACGAGATCGACCCGGCGACCGGGCTCTACGGGCTGACCGGGATCCACCACAAGCAGCTGAAGCTGGACCGTCCCTTCCCGGTCGACATCGATCTCACCTGATCCGGCCCCCGGTGCCGTTGTCCGGATAGTGGACGTGGGATGTCAGGCTGTGGGACACCGGAGTAGCCTCCGAGCATGTCTCGCACGATTCGTCTCGCAGTCGTCCCCGGTGACGGTATCGGCCAGGAAGTGGTGGCCGAGGGCCTCAAGGTGCTGGGGGCGGTGCTTCCCGCCGATGTGAAGCTGGAGACCACCGAGTTCGACCTCGGGGCCCGGCGCTACCACCGCACCGGTGAGACGCTCCCGGACAGCGTCCTGGCGGAGCTCAAGGCCCACGACGCGATCCTGCTCGGCGCCATCGGCGACCCGAGCGTGCCGTCCGGAGTCCTGGAGCGCGGGCTGCTGCTCAAGCTGCGGTTCGCCTTCGACCACCACATCAACCTGCGCCCCGGCAGGCTCTTCCCCGGGGTGAAGTCCCCGCTGGCCGGCGACCCGCAGATCGACTTCGTGGTCGTCCGCGAGGGCACCGAGGGCCCGTACGTCGGCAACGGCGGCACGCTGCGCACCGGGACCGAGCACGAGGTGGCGACCGAGGTCAGCCTCAACACCGCGTACGGCATCGAGCGCGTGGTGCGCGACGCCTACCGGCGGGCCCAGGCCCGCCCGCGCAAGAAGCTGACCCTGGTGCACAAGAACAACGTGCTGGTGCACGCCGGTCACCTGTGGACCCGGATCTTCGAGCAGGTCGGCCGGGAGTTCCCCGAGGTCACCACCGACTACCTGCACGTCGACGCGGCGACCATCTTCTTCGTCACCCAGCCCGAGCGGTTCGACGTCATCGTGACCGACAACCTGTTCGGCGACATCCTGACCGACCTGGCCGCCGCCGTCACCGGTGGGATCGGCCTGGCCGCCAGCGGCAACATCAACCCGAGCGGTGCCTTCCCGTCGATGTTCGAGCCCGTGCACGGCTCGGCGCCGGACATCGCCGGCCAGGGCAAGGCCGACCCGACCGCCACCGTGCTGTCGGTCGCCATGCTGCTCGAGCACCTCGGGTACCCCGCCGAGGCCGCCCGGATCGAGGACGCGGTCGCCGCGGACCTCGCCGAGCGCACCGGGGCCCGCACCACCGCCCAGGTCGGCGACGCGCTCGCCGCCCGAGTATCCGCCTAGGAGGCCGGAACCCGACAAACGGCGTTCCGGTCCCCGCGGGCCGGACCCCATAACGGCAGCTTGCGGATCTCCAAGGAGTCCGCGGCTGTTCGGCACGGCCCTCTGGATGCGAGTATCGACAGTGGGTCGTGCCGCCGTGCGTCCGTTCCGTCCGAGATGGGTGGAACGTCCACCGGCGGGGCGGCCCGGACCAACCCCACGGTGAAGGACACACAGCCATGAGCACGCCCACCCAGGCGCCCATCACGTTCGACCTCAAGCCCTCCGCGCACCCGCTGTCCCCGGCGGAGCGCGAGGCCCGGCTGGCCAACCCGGGCTTCGGGCGCGTGTTCACCGACCACATGGTCACCATCCGCTGGACGGAGGGCGTGGGCTGGCACGACGCCCAGCTGGCGCCCTACGCGCCGATCGAGATGGACCCGGCCAACATGACCCTCCACTACGGCCAGGCGATCTTCGAGGGCCTCAAGGCCTACCGCCAGGCCGACGGTTCGATCGCGACCTTCCGCCCGGAGGCCAACGCCCGTCGCCTGCAGGCCTCCGCCCGCCGCCTGGCGATGCCGGAGCTGCCGGTCGAGACCTTCGTCGAGGCCGTCGAGCTGCTCATCCAGCAGGAGCAGGCCTGGGTCCCGAACGAGCCGGAGCAGAGCCTCTACCTGCGCCCGTTCATGTTCGCCACCGAGGTCGGCCTGGGCGTCCGCCCGGCCAACTCCTACCTCTTCATGATCATCGCCTCGCCGGCCGGCGCCTACTTCCCCGGTGGCGTCAAGCCGGTCTCGGTCTGGCTCTCCGAGGACTACGTCCGCGCCGCTCCGGGGGGCACCGGCGCCGCCAAGTGCGCCGGCAACTACGCCGCCTCGCTGGTCGCCCAGGCCGAGGCCGCCGCCAAGGGCTGCGACCAGGTGGTCTGGCTCGACGCCGCCGAGCACCGGTGGATCGAGGAGATGGGCGGCATGAACCTGTACTTCGTCTTCGGCGAGGGCGAGGACGCCAGGATCGTCACCCCCGAGCTGTCCGGCGCCCTGCTGCCCGGCATCACCCGCGACTCGCTGCTCCAGCTCGCCGCCGACCTCGGCTACGCCGTCGAGGAGCGGAAGATCTCCACCGACGAGTGGAAGCGGGGCAACGCCGACGGCACCCTCACCGAGGTCTTCGCCTGCGGCACCGCCGCCGTCATCACCCCGGTCGGCTCGGTGAAGTCCCGCGGCGGCGACTGGACCGTCGGCGCCGGCGAGCCCGGCCCGGTCACCATGGAGCTGCGCCGCGCCCTCCTCGCCATCCAGGGCGGCCAGGCCCCCGACACCCACGGCTGGCTGCACAAGATCGCCTGACGCCGCCCGCCGCCGCCCCCGAGGCCCGCCCGGCCCGCCCGTCCCGGATGGCGAGACGGGCGGGCCGCGGTGCGGATGATGTGCCTACACTGCGAACGTGTCCTCGCTGTCGCTGATGATTAGCAGCAGGCGCGCCGGTCCGCAGTGACCGCCCACCGCACCACCCGATGCGGGGCGACCACCAGCGTCCAGACCCGCGCGCAGACCTCTCGCACCCGCGAGGGGTCTTTTTGTTTACCCCGGACCGGCCGGAGCCCCCACAAGGGGCCGAGGGACACCGGGTGCGCGCGGGATGCTGGACAGTGGAGCCGGATCAGAACCGGCAGAGCAGTAACCGACCTCCCGGAACGGAGAACCCAGGGTCATGACCCAGGCGACCAACCTCCCCGACGACGCGTTCCACGTCTTCGACACCACCCTGCGCGACGGCGCCCAGCGCGAGGGCATCAACCTCACGGTGGCCGACAAGCTCGCCATCGCCCGGCACCTGGACGAGTTCGGCGTCGGCTTCATCGAGGGCGGCTGGCCCGGTGCCAACCCCCGGGACACCGAGTTCTTCGCCCGCGCCGCCGAGGAGCTGGACCTGCGGCACGCCCGGCTGGTCGCCTTCGGCGCCACCCGCCGGGCCGGCGGCCGCGCCGCCGAAGACCCGCAGCTGGCCGCGCTGGTGAACTCCGGCGCGCCCGTGATCACCCTGGTCGCCAAGGCCCACGACCGGCACGTCGAACTGGCGCTGCGCACCACCCTGGAGGAGAACCTGGAGATGGTCCGCGACAGCGTCGCGTACCTGCGGGCCCAGGGCCGCCGGGTCTTCATCGACTGCGAGCACTTCTTCGACGGCTACCGGGCCAACCGCGCGTACGCGCTCGCCGTGGTCCGCGCCGCCCACGAGGCCGGCGCCGACGTGGTGGTGCTCTGCGACACCAACGGCGGGATGCTGCCGTCGGGCGTGCGCGAGACCGTCGCCGACGTCCTCGCCGAGACCGGCGCCCGGCTCGGCATCCACGCCCAGGACGACACCGGCTGCGCGGTGGCCAACACCCTGGCCGCGGTGGACGCCGGCGCCACCCACGTGCAGTGCACCGCCAACGGCTACGGCGAGCGGGTCGGCAACGCCAACCTCTTCCCGGTGGTCGGCGCGCTGGAGCTCAAGTACGACCGCCGGGTGCTGCCGCCCGGCAGCCTCGCCGAGATGACCCGGATCTCGCACGCGATCGCCGAGCTGGTCAACCTCACCCCCTCCACCCACCAGCCCTACGTCGGCTTCTCCGCCTTCGCCCACAAGGCCGGCCTGCACGCCTCGGCGATCAAGGTCGACCCGGACCTCTACCAGCACATCGACCCGGAGACGGTCGGCAACACCATGCGGATGCTGGTCTCCGACATGGCCGGCCGCGCCTCCGTCGAGCTCAAGGGCAAGGAGCTGGGCTACGACCTCTCCGCCGACCGGGACCTGGCCGGCCGGGTGGTCGCCAAGGTCAAGGAGCAGGAGAACCTCGGCTACACCTACGAGTCCGCCGACGCCTCCTTCGAGCTGCTGCTGCGCGACGAGGTGCGCGGCCGCCGCGAGCGCTTCTTCACCCTGGAGTCCTGGCGGACGATCAGCGAGCAGGGCCCGGGCGGCACCGCGGGCAACGAGGCGACGGTCAAGCTCTGGGCCAAGGGCGAGCGGATGATCGCCACCGGCGAGGGCAACGGCCCGGTCGACGCGCTGGACCGGGCGCTGCGCACCGCGCTGGAGCGGATCTACCCGCAGCTGGCCAAGCTGGAGCTGGTGGACTACAAGGTCCGCATCCTGGAGGGCCAGCACGGCACCGGCTCCAAGACCCGGGTGCTGATCGACACCGCCGACGGCACCGCGACCTGGTCCACGGTCGGGGTGGCCGACAACGTGGTGGCCGCCTCCTGGCTGGCGCTGGAGGACGCCTACACCCACGGCCTGCTGCGGGCCGGCCTGGAGCCGGACGCCGAGTAGCGGACCCGCCGCACCGCCGGGTGGCGGAGGCAGGACGGCGCGGCCCGTGGACCGGAGGGTCCGCGGGCCGCGCCGTGCGTCGTCGGGCAGTGCCCCCGGCTCACCGCAGCCGGGCGAGGAGGGCGTGTTCGACGAGGGTGATGAGGGCGCTCTTGGCGCTGTCGCGGCGTCGGGCGTCGAGGGTGATGACGGGGGTGTCGCT
>NZ_JBEOWI010000049.1:0-65992 GCF_040296005.1 Kitasatospora sp. NPDC002551
GACCGGGCCTGCTCGTGGGCCTGGTCCAGCACGTCGTCCGCGAGCCCGTGCGCCACCGTCACGTGCGGGTGGTACGGGAAGGCCAGCTCCCGGGCGCTCCGCCCGGCCCGCGGCCGCATGCCGAGGGAGGATCAGCAGGAGATGCCGGAGCCCGTCGGGACGCCGAGGATCTGCGTGAACGCCTTGTACCGGTTGATCCGGCTCTCCACCTGGCGCGGGTTCTTGCCGTCGCACTCCAGCGCGCCGTTGATCGAGCGGATCGACTGCCCGAAGCCCGCGCCGCTGATCATGGCGTCGTGCCCGGTGATCGGGCCCGGGCCGTCCTGGGTGTTCCAGTACCACAGGGCCGTCATCATGGCGACGGCCGGATCGGTCTCCACCAGCCAGGGGTTGTTCAGCAGGTCGATGCCGAGGAAGTCGCCCACCCGCTTGTAGTTGTAGTTCCAGCTCAGCTGGATCGGGCCGCGCCCGTAGTACGCCGACTGGCCGGCCGGGCAGCCGTAGGGCTGGTCGGCGTCGCAGTAGTGCGGGTAGTTCGCCTCGTTGACCTCCTTGATGTAGTACAGCCCGGCGGTCTCGTGGCTGATGTTCGCGAGGAAGGCCGCGGCCTCCTGCTTGCGCATCGTGCTGTCACCGGTGTGCGCGAACGCCGGGAAGGCGTCCATGGCGTCCACCAGGCCCTGGTACGTGTAGGCGGGATTCCGGTTCGGGAACATCACGTCGAACTGGGCCTCGCTCACCACGAAGCTGTTGGGGTACGGATTGCCGCCGGTGCCGCAGGTGTACGGCGCCCAGTAGTACGTGCTCACCGTGGGGTTGTAGCCGGGATTGTCGCGCTGGGCGACGTAGACCTGGCCGTCGGTGTACCTGACGATGTCGCGGGCCTGGTAGTTGGCGCCCTGCGACCAGCCGGGTGCGATCGCGCAATCGTCCGCCGCGGTGGGGGTGGCGGCGGAGGCCGTCGCGGGCATGAAGGCCGCGGCGGCCAGGGAGCCTGTCGCGAGCAGGCCGGCCAGCAGCGCCTTCATACGGGTTCTGAGCACGAGTTTCCCTTTCGTGCACCACGGCACGCCGGACGGACCCGGTGGGGGCCGGGTCGGCCGACAGGCGCCGTGAGGAAGGATGTTGGCGCACACTGAACCGTTCCGCGTTCATCCGAGTCAAGATCCGGCAAAGTACGTTTTGCAGGCTGCAACGACCTTTGAATTCAATTGAGTTGACGATGGCTCATCGGTAGCCTCGCCGGCCCGGCCCCGATGCCGCCGGATCGGTCGGAGGACGCGGGCGGAGGAGGCGTCGGAGGAACCCGGGGCGAGCGGCGGCGGGATCCACTGCATCACCCCGCAGCAGCCCGCCGGGTGCGACGAGCCGTCCGCGCCGAGGCCCTTTACCCCCGCGGGGCCGCCGTACGCAACGGCCACTTCCTGACGATCACAGCCCTGGACCCCACCGGAGACGGCCAAGTACGGTGGGCGCGCCGCCGGAAGCCCTCCCCGGACGCCTTCGAGCCGACGTTCCCGGGTCGCCCGACCGTGCGCAGCAGCGACGACAGCAACCGACCAGCACTCGACACACGCCTGCGCCGGAGTACCCCACAGGGCTGATTCCGGTGTCATGGCGAGCTCAGGAAGGGGGACCGGCAGTGACGTCGGCGAGCACGTTCAGGACCGGCCAGGTGCACCACGCGATCGGGGAAAGGGCCGGACGGGCTCCGCACGACGTCGCCGTGGTGGCGGGGACGGTCCGGACCACCTACGCGGAACTCGACCGCCGGGCCGCCGCCGTGGCCCGCGAGCTGCGCCGCCGGGGGGCCGGGCGGGGTTCGCTGGTGGGCGTCTGCCTGGACCGCGACGAGTGGCTGATCCCCGCCCTGCTGGGGGTCTGGAAGGCCGGTGCGGCCTACGTGCCGCTGGATCCGGCCTACCCGGCGGACCGCCTGGAGTTCATCGCCACCGACGCCGGGATCTCCCACCTGGTCTCCTCGGCGGCCGTCCTCCGGCGCCGCGGCGACGTCCTCCGGGCCACCGGCGCCGACCCGCTGCTCGTCGACGCGGTGGGCCCGGACGCCGGCGAGGGCGCCGACCCCGGCACCGCCGGCGAGCCGACCGACGCCGCGTACGTGATGTACACCTCGGGCTCGACCGGCCGGCCCAAGGGCGTGGTGGTCGAGCACCGCAACGTGGCGGCCCTGCTGCGGTGGGAGTCCTCCGTGTACTCGGCCGCCGAACTGCGCGGGATGCTGGCCGCGACGTCGGTCTGCTTCGACCCGTCGGTGACCCAGCTGTTCCTCCCGCTGCTCTGCGGCGGGACGGTGATCCTGGCCGAGAACCTGCTCGCGCTGCCCGCCCTTCCCGCCCGCGACGAGGTCACGTTGGTCTACGGGACGCCGTCGGTGCTGGCCGCGCTGGTCCGTGAGCCGCTGCCACCGGGCGTGCGCACCGTCCGCGCGGGCGGCGAGCCGCTCACCCGGGCCCTGGCGGACCGGATCCACGCGAACGCCGGCGTCCGCCGGGTCGTCCAGAGCTACGGCCCGACCGAGTGCACCGTGAGCTGCGTGACGCACGAGGTGCCCGCCGAGGGGCGGGCGGAGCCGCCGATCGGGCTGCCGTACGCGCGGAGCGGGCTCTCGGTCCGCGACCGCGCCGGAAACCCGCTGGGCGACGGCGAGACCGGGGAACTCTGGGTGTCCGGTCCGCTGGTCGCCCGGGGCTATCTGGCCGGACCGGAGCTGACGGCCGAACGGTTCGTCACGGACGCCGCCGGAGTGCGGCACTACCGGACGGGCGACCTGGTGCGGCGGGTGGACGGGCTCCTCCACTTCGCCGGGCGGATCGACGACCAGGTGAAGGTCCGCGGCTTCCGGATCGAGCCGGGCGAGGTCGAGGCGGCGCTCGCGGGGCATCCGGCCGTCCGGCACGCCGTGGTGCTCGCGCCGGCCGACGAGGACGGCACCCGGCTCCTGGTGGGCTATGCGGAGTCGTCCGACCGGACGCTCACCGGCGCGCGGCTGCGGGCCTGGCTGCGGGACCGGCTGCCGGACCACCTGGTCCCCTCCCGGATCGCCGTCCTCGACCGCCTGCCCGTCGGACCGACCGGCAAGGCCGACCGCGCCGCGCTGGCCGGGGTGGAGTTCGGCCGCGCGGTCGACACCGAGTACGCCGCCCCGCGCACCGACACCGAGCGGCGGATCGCGCGGACCGTCGCCGGTGTCCTCGGCCTGGCCGAGGTCGGCGTCCACGACGACTTCGGGGCGCTCGGCGGGCATTCGCTGGCGGCCGCCCGCGTCTGCGCCGTCCTGGGCCGCGACTTCGGGACGGCCGTCCCGCTGACGGCCTTCCTCGCCGCGCCCACCGTCGCCGGACTCGCGTCGCTGCTGCGGGCCGGGGCGGAGAAGCGCCCGGGCGGCGCGCCGGAGCCCGCGCTGGTCCGTCATGCCGGGCGGGACAGCTACCCGCTGACGTCCGCGCAGCAGGGGATGCGGCTGCTGCGGCAGGTCGGTTCCGGCGAGCGCGCCACCACCATCGCCTTCCGGCTGCGCCTGCGCGGACGGCCGGGCACGGCGCGGCTGCGGGCCGCGTTGGACGCGGTGGCCGAGCGGCACGAGGTGCTGCGCAGCGTCGTGCGGGCCGCCGGCGTCGGGGTGGACGCCACCGGCCGGGCGGTCGACGAGGAACCGGTCGCGCTGGTCCGCCCGCCGGCCCCGGTGCCGTTCGAGGAGCACGATCTTCGCGGAGTGCCCGGGGCGGAGCGGGCGAGCCGGGCGGCCGAGCTGACCCGCGCGGCCGCGAGCCACGCCTTCGACCTGGCCACCGAGACACCGCTGCTCAGGGCCACGCTGCTCCGGCTCGACGAGGACGACGCGGAACTGGTCGTCGTGACCGACCATGTGGCGTTCGACGGCTGGTCGATCGGCGTCCTGATGGCGGAGCTGGTCGCCGGCCCGGGCGGCGGGCCGCAGCGCCCGGAGCATGCGGACCACGCCGACCGCCGGGCCGGCCACGGCCCGGACATCACGCCGCCGCCGGTCCAGGTCGGCGACCTCGCGCTGCACGAGCGCGCGCTGGCCGCCCGGCCCGACCGGGTGGCGCGGCTGAGGGCCTTCTGGGCCCGGGAGCTGGCGGACGCCGTCCCGCCGCAGGACGTCCTCGCCGCCGCGCCCGCGGGCCCCGGCCGGCTGGTCGGCGAACGGCTGTCCCGTCCCCTCGACGCCGGGACGGCCGCCCTGCTGCGCGAGCTCGCGGCCGACTGCGGATCCACTCCGTTCGCGGTGCTGCTGACCGCGCTCGGTCTGCTGGTCGCCGGCCTCACCGGCCGGTCCGACGTCGTGCTGGGCGCGGCCGTGGCGGACCGGGCGCACCCCGAGCTGGAGACGGTCGTCGGACCCCTGGTCGGCATCAGACCGATCAGGCTGGGACTGGCGCAGGGGGAGCCCTTCCGGAGCGCCGTCGGCCGCGCCGCCGCCACGACGGCCCGCGTGATGGACCATCCGGGCTTCACCGTGCAGGACGCCTTCGAGGCGGCCGGCATCGAACACCCCCGGGGCTCGCTGGGCACCCCGGTGGTGCTCTCGGTCCAGCCCGCCGGTCTCCCGGTCGCGGTGGAGCGGGACGGCGTCCGTCTGGAACTGCTCGGTGAGGTGACCAGCGGCGGGACGCAGGCGGCGCTGACCGTGTTCCTCAACGAGACGGTGCGGGGCCCCGATCTCCAGATCGAGTACGACGTGGACAGGTTCGGCCCGGCCGAGGCCGAGGCGTTCGCCGATCGGCTGCTCCGGATCCTGCGCGCCGCGGCGGCCGATCCGGACCTCCCGCTGTCGGCCTTCGCCCTGGTGAGCGGGGCGGAGAAGGCCGCGCTGCTCGCCGCCGGCACCGGGCTCCCGCTTCCGGCCGGCGGTCCGCGGACCGTGGTGGCGGCCGTTCTCGAACAGGCCGCCCGGCGGCCGAACGCGGTGGCCACCTCCGACGCGGCCGGCGAACTCGGCTACGCGGAACTGGCCGAACGCTCCCGGAGGGTGGCCGCGGCCCTGCTCGCGACGAGAGCGTCCGTGCCCGCGGCCGGACCGGCGGCGTTCACCGTCGGGGTCTGCCTGCCCCGCGACCGGTACCTGCCCGCGGCCCTGCTGGGCGTCCTGCGCGCCGGTGCGGCCTACGTTCCCCTGGAGCCGGACCAGCCCGTCGAACGGCTGCGCGGCCGGCTCGCCGACTCCGGGGCGAGCGTGGTCATCGCCGCCGGGGAGACCCTCGCGTTCGCCGGTGAGCTGGCCGGAGCGGTCGGCGCCGGGGTCCTCGACGTGGGCGGTCCGACCGACCCGGGACCCACGAGCCTGCCCGAGCCGGCGCCCGACGGGCTCGCCTACGTGCTGTACACCTCCGGTTCGACCGGCCTGCCCAAGGGCGTGGAGGTCACGCACGCGAACCTGGCGGCCTTCGTCGCCGCGATGCGGATCACGCCGGGCGTCCGGCCCGACGACGTGATGCTGGGTCTCACGTCACCGGCCTTCGACGTGTTCGGGTTCGAACTCTGGGTCAGCCTGGGCTGCGGGCTGCGGCTGGCGGTCCTGGACCGCGCGGCCGCGGTGGACGGGCATGCCGTCGCGCGGTTCGTCGAGCGGGCCGGGGTGACGCTGATGACCGCCACGCCGACCACGCTCCGGATGCTGGTCGCCGCCCGGTGGTCGGGACCGGGGGTGCGCGTCATCAGCGTCGGCGAGCCGCTGGACCCCGGGCTGGCGGGTGAACTCCTGGCGCGGACTGGCGAATTGTGGAACGCCTACGGGCCCACCGAGAGCACGGTCTACTCGACCATGGCGCGGGTGGAGGCTCCTGTCGGCGAGGCGGTGCCGATCGGCCGCCCGCTGGCCGGGGAGACGGCCTACGTGCTGGACGCCATGGGCCGGCTGGTGCCGCCGGGAGTGGCCGGGGAGCTGTGGATCGGCGGCGCGGGCGTCGCCCGGGGCTACCGGAACCGGCCCGACGCGACCGGGGCGGCGTTCACCGCGGATCCGTTCGCACCGGGCGCACGGCGCTACCGGACCGGTGATCTGGCCCGCTGGCGGCCATGGGGGTCCCTCCGGCCGGAGGCCGGGGGAGGAGGCACCCTCGACTTCCTGGGCCGCCGTGACCAGCAGGTGAAGCTGCGCGGCCACCGGATCGAGCTCGGCGAGATCGAGACCGCCCTGCGCGCGGAACCGGCGGTCCTGGACGCGGCCGTCGTGGTCCTCGGCGACGGCGCGGACGCCCACCTGGTCGGCTACCTCGCGGTGGGTCCCTCGGCGGTGACCGAGGACCTCCTCGACACGTCCGCGGTGGAGGAGCGCCTGCGCAGCCGCGTCCCCGACCACATGGTGCCCCGGCGGTGGGTCGTGCTCGACGCCCTGCCCCTGACGGCCTCGGGCAAGGTGGACCGGGGCGCCCTCCCGGCGCCCGGCCGAGAATCCGGCGGCGGCCGGATCGCCCCGCGCACCGAGGCCGAGCTGCTGGTGGCCGAGGTGTGGGAGGCCGTGCTCGGGGTCGCCGAGGTCGGCGCCCACGACGACTTCTTCGCGCTCGGCGGGCACTCGCTGGCGGCCACCCGGGTCACGGGCCGGCTGACGGCGGCACTGGAACTCGATCTGCCGGTGCGGCTGCTGTTCGAGCACCCGCGCCTGGCCGACTTCGCCGCCGGGCTGGAGGCTCTGCTGCTGGCCGAGCTCACCGAAGCCGGTGATCTCGCCGATCCCGCCGAAGCCGCCGAATCCGCCGACCAGGCCGGACTCGCCGCCCCGGCCGCCCACACCGCCGGCGGTGCCGCATGACCGAGGTGTCCGCCGGGCGACACGATCCCCGGCTCGCCGACGCGCTGCGCGCCCGGCTGGCCTCGGCCCGCCGCACCGCCGCCCGCGGCACCCCGGCGATACCCGCCCGGCCCGACGGGGACGCCCCGGCCCCGCTGTCGGCCGCGCAGGCACGGCTGTGGTTCCTCACCCAGCTGGATCCGGAGAGCACCGCCTACCACATCCCGGTCGCACTGCACCTGCACGGACCGCTGGACGCCGCGGCGCTGCTGGGTGCGGTGCGGGATCTCGCCGAGCGGCACCAGGTCCTCCGGAGCCTGGTCGCCGAGACCGACGGCGAGCCGCTGGCGGTGGCGGGCCCGGCGGAGGCGGTGCCGCTGGCCGAGGCCGATCTGACCGGTCCGGGCGGGCGGGAGTCGCTGGAGCGCCGCCTGCTGGAGGAACTGCGCAGGCCCTTCGACCTGGCCGTCGAACCGCCCCTGCGGGCGACGCTGCTGCGGCTCGGCCCCGATGAGCACGTCCTGGCGCTGACGGTCCATCACCTCGCCTTCGACGCCTGGTCGAGGGCCGTGGCGGTGCGGGAACTGGCGGCGCTCTACGCGGCGCGGCTCGGGCTGGCCGAGGCTCCCGCACCGCCACCGGTCCAGTACGCGGACTACGCGCACTGGACCGCCCGGCGGCCTGAGGAAGCGGGGCGCGCGGAGGCCGACCTGGCCTGGTGGGTCCGTACGCTGTCCGGCCTGGAGCCGGTCCTGGACCTGCCCACGGACCTGCCCCGCCCGGCGGTCGCGGACCGGACCGGCGCGGAACTGCCGGTGATCCTGCCGGCCGCCCTGACCGCCAAGGTGCGCGGGCGGGCCACCGAGGCCGGCTGCACGCCGTTCATGGTGCTGCTCGCGGTCTGGCAGGAGCTGCTGGCCCGGCTGTCGGGCGTCGACGACGTGCCGGTCGGCGTGCCCGAGGCGGGACGACGGCACCCCGACACCGAGCACACGATCGGCTTCTTCATCAACACCCTGACCATGCGCACCGACCTGTCGGGCGGGCCGAGCGGCCGCGAACTGCTGGCCCGGGTACGCGCCGTGGCGCTGGAGGCGTTCGCCCGCACCGACGTCCCGTTCGAGCGGATCGTGGACCGGCTGCGCCCGGCCCGCGACCTCTCGACCACGCCGGTCTTCCAGGTCCTCCTCAACGTGATCGACACCCCGGCGGTCGCGCCGCGCTTCCCGGGCCTGGCGGCGAGGGTCTTCGCACCGCCGGCGACGACGGCCAAGTTCGACCTGAACCTGGCGTTCACGGCCACCTCCTCGATCGGCACGTCGTCGAGCGGCACCTCCTCGATCGGCACCGGCGACACCTACGAGGGGTCGCTGATCTACCGCACCGACCTCTTCGAGCGGCACACCGCGCAGCGGATCACCGAGTGGTACGCGGCCCTGCTGGACGGCGTGCTGTCCGATCTCGACCGCCCCGTGCGCGAGGTGGCGCTGGAGCCGGTGGCCGGACCGCTGCTCGCCGGGCCGCGCCGGGAGTTCGACCTCACCCGGCCGCTGCACGCCCTGGTCGAGCGCTGGGCGGCCGAACGGCCCGGCGCGACGGCGGTCGTGGGCCCGGACGGTGAACTCACCTACGGACAGCTGGACCGGCGGGCGAACCGGCTCGCGCACCGGCTGCTCGCGGCCGGGGTCGGACCTCAGGACCCGGTCGCCGTCCTCGCCGACCGCCGGACACCCCTGGTGGTCGCCCTGCTCGCCACCCTCAAGGCCGGCGCGGTCTACCTGCCGCTCGACCCGGCGTACCCGGACGACCGGCTGGCCGACATCCTGTCGACGGCGGGCGCGCGAGTCGTCCTCACGGAGCGGGAGTTCGCGCAGCGCCTCCCGGCGTCCGGTCCGGACACCGCGGGCACCGGCCCGGAGCCGCTGGTCCTCGACGACCCGTCCGCTCCCGGTCCGGCACCGGAACAGCCCCGCGGAGCACCGGGCGTGGCCGCCGATCCGGCCGCACCGGCCTACCTGATCTTCACCTCGGGCTCGACCGGCCGCCCCAAGGGCGTCACCGTCGAACACCGGCAGATCGTCCACTACCTGCACGCGGTGACGGAGCGACTGGCCGACCGCGGTGTCGCGGGGGGCTCGTTCGCCCTGGTGTCGACCCATGCGGCGGACCTCGGCCTGACCAACCTGTTCGGGGCGCTGGCCACCGGCGGCACGGTCCACCTGGTGGACCGTGAGGTGGCGACCGACCCGGAGGCGTACGGGGAGTACCTGGAGGCGCACCCGGTCGACGCGGTCAAGATGGTGCCGAGCCACCTGGAACTGCTCGCCGCCCACGGGGATCTCCGCCGCGTGCTGCCCCGCAGGCTGCTCGTCCTCGCGGGAGAGGCGTGCTCCTGGGACCTGGTGGCCCGGATCCGGACCGCGCGGCCCGAGCTGGCCGTGCAGGTGCACTACGGCCCCACCGAGACCACGGTGTCCGTGCTCGGCTGCGCCGTGGAGGAGATCCCGCCGGCCCGGCGTGCGGGGACGGTGCCGATCGGCCGGCCACTGGCCGGCGTGGACTGCTACGTGGTCGACTCCGAGGGCCGGCCGCTGCCCGCAGGGGTGCCCGGCGAGCTGTGGATCGGCGGGCCGAGCGTGGCGCGCGGCTACTACGGCAGGCCCGACCTGACCGACGAGCGCTTCGTCCCCGATCCGGTGACCGGCACCGCGCGGTGCTACCGCTCCGGGGACCGGGTCCGGCTGACCGCGGACGGCCTGTTCGAGTTCCTCGGCCGGATCGACGACCAGGTCAAGATCCGCGGCTACCGGGTGGAGCCGGGCGAGGTGGCCGCCGCGCTGCGTGACCTGCCCGAGCTCGCCGAGGCGGTGGTGCTGCCGGTCGGCGAGGCCCACGCCCGGAGGCTCGCCGCCTGGGTGACTCCCGCGGCGCCCGCGTCCGCCGTCGACGTCGCCCGCGTGCGCACGGCCCTGCGCGGGCGGCTGCCCGACCACATGGTGCCCTCGGCGATCGTCGTGCTCCCCGCGCTGCCGCTCAACCCCAACGGCAAGGTGGACCGGTCGGCCCTGCCCGTACCCGAGCCGGCGGCGGGCCCCGGGCACGCCGCCCCGGGCACGCCGACCGAGCTGCGCGTCGCCCGGGCCTGGGCACAGGTCCTCGAACCGGGCGCGGCCGACGGCATCGGCATCGACGACGACTTCTTCGCCCTGGGCGGCGACTCCTTCCGGGCGGTGCGCGCGGTCCGGGCGATCGACCCGGCGCTCCGGGTGATCGACCTGTTCACCCGGCCGACCGTCCGCGAGCTGGCCGCGTTCCTCGACGCGGCCGGGGCGGCCGGGCCCGACGGCGAGCGCCGCCTGCTGCACCGGCTGGCGGGTCCCCCGCCCGGCCGGCTCCCGACCGTCACCGTGGTCTGCCTCCCCTACGGCGGCGGTTCCGCGGCCTCCTACGGCCCGCTCGCCACCGAACTGGCCACCGCGATCCCCGGCGCGGCCGTACTGGCCGTGGAACTGCCGGGACACGATCCGGCCCGGCCGGACGAGCCGCTGCTCCCGCTGACCGTGCTGATCGACCGGGTCGTCGCCGAACTGGCCGAGGTGGCCGCCGCGCTCCCCGGTCCGGGGGGCCGGCCAGGCCCGGTGGCGGTGTACGGCCACTGTGTCGGCTCCGCCGCCGCCACCGAACTGGCGCTGCGTCTGGAGGCCGGGGGCGTCCCGGTGACCGGCCTGCTGGTCGGCGGGAGCCTTCCCGGCGCGCGGCTGCCGGGGCGTCTGTCGACCTGGCTGCGCCGCAGGTTCCCGGCCACCCGCTGGACGTCGGACCGGGCCTACCGGGACTTCCTGCGCACCCTCGGCGGCATGGACGACGGCGAGGGCGACGGGGAAGCGGCCGAGGCGGCACGGCGGACCATGCTGCGCGCCCTGCGGCACGACGTGGACCAGGCGCAGGGCTGGTTCACCGGTGAACTGACCCGGCCGGACACCCGCCGGCTACGGGCCCCGGTGCTCTGCGTGATCGGCGAACGCGACCGGTCCACGGAGCTCTACGAGGAGCGGTTCGCGGAGTGGGGAGCCTTCGCCGACCGGGTGGAGCTGGCCACCCTCCCCAGAGCGGGCCACTACTTCCTCAAGCACCAGGCCGGCCAGCTCGCGGCGCTGGTCGGCGAGCGGCTCGGAGCCTGGGCCGGCGGCCGGCCGCCGGAGCCGCTTGCCGAGGTCACGGTGGTCGGCCGGGGGGCGCGGCGTGACCTCAGGGACTTCTACCTCCTCGCCGCGGGCCAGACGGTCTCCCTGATCGGCAGTGCGCTGACCTCCTTCGCCCTCGGCGTCTGGGCCTACCAGCGCAGCGGGCGGGTCTTCGACTACGCGCTGATCAGCATGCTCGCCATGCTCCCGGCGATCGTCGCGGGGCCGCTGGGCGGCGCCGTGGCGGACCGGATCGACCGCCGCCGGGTCATGCTCACCTGTGACGCCGTCTCCGCGGCCGCCACGGTGTCCCTGGTGGCCGCGCTGTGGAGCGGCGGCCTGGCGCTGCGGCAGGCCGGTCTGATCGTGGGCGTCATGTCGCTGGTGACCGCGTTCCGGCGACCGGCCTACCTGGCGGCCGTCGCCCAGCTGGTCCCCAAGCCCTACCTGGTGCAGGCCAACGGGCTGGCCAATCTCGGTGCCGGCCTGGGGACGCTGATCGCCCCGCTGGCCGGCGGCGCGCTGATCGGGCTGGTCGGCCTGCCCTGGGTGGTGGCGGCGGACGTCGCGTCGTTCCTCGTCGGCCTGGCCGCGCTGCTGTGGGTGCGCCTGCCCGACCGGCTCTTCCGCCGGCAGGAGGAGTCCTTCGCCCGGACCGTCGTCGGCGGCTGGCGGTTCCTGGCCCGGCGGCGCCCGCTGCTGGTCATGATCGTGTTCTTCATGGTGGAGAACTACCTGGGCACGCTCGCGGTGACGCTGACGGTCCCGGGCCTGCTCGCCTTCAGCGGCACCACGGCGGTGGGCGTGGTCACCGCGGTCGGTGGCGCGGGGGCGGTGGCGGGCAGCCTGATCGTGGCGCTCTGGGGCGGCACCGCGCGGCGGGCGACCGGCATGACCGGGTTCGTGAGCGGCGTCGGCCTGGGCGTCGTCCTGGTCGGCCTGCGTCCGTCGGTGACGCTGGCGGCCGTGGGCGCACTCGTCTGGTGGGCGTCCATGAGCATCCTCAACGCGCACTGGCTGGCCATCATCCAGCTCAAGGCCGGCCCGGACCTCCAGGGCCGGGTGCTCGCCACCAACCAGATGCTCGCCGTCGCGATGACCCCGCTGGCCTTCCTCAGCGCCCCACCCCTCGCCGAGTACTTCGCGGGCCTGCTGAACCCGGGAGGGGTGCTGGCGGGAACCGCGGGACGCGTGGTCGGCCTCGGGCCCGGCCGGGGCACCGGCCTGCTCCTCGTCACCTGCGGGGTGCTGCTGGTCGTCTGGGGCGTCCTGGGCCTGCGCTACCGCCCCCTGCGGTACATGGAGGACGAGCTGCCGGACGCCGTCGCCGGGGCCGAGATCCCCGAGGACCTCGACACCGTGCAGGCCGCGGCCGACCGCGCCCTGCCCGGCCGGGGGGTGAGGGCCGGAGCGGCCGCGACGCGGTCCTGACCGGCACGGGGCCGCGGACCGCGGTCCCGCCCCGTGTCCCGATCGACGCCCTGGGGTATTTTTCTGCCATGCATCGTGTGGCGGCTCTCGTCCACGCGCCGCAGTCGACCTTCGAACTCGCCTGCGCGGCTGAGGTGTTCGGGATCGAGCGGCGCGGTCTTCCGGTCCGGTACGAGTTCGGCGTGTGCGCCGAGCACCCGGGCCCGGTCGCCACCCGCGCCGGATACGCGATGCTCGTCACCGCGGGCCTGGAGGCTCTCGAACGGGCGGACACCGTGGTCGTCCCGGGGTGGCTGCCCGTCGGCGAGGCCCCTTCGCCCGCCGTCGCGGGCGCGCTGCGCCGTGCGCACCGGCGCGGAGCGCGCGTGATCAGCATCTGCTCCGGAGCCTTCGCCCTGGCCCACGCGGGCCTGCTGGACGGCCGCTCGGCGACCACGCACTGGGCGCTCGCGGGCGACTTCGCCGCGCGGTTCCCGGCCGTGCGCCTCGATCCGGACGTGCTGTACGTGGACCACGGCGACGTGGCCACCAGCGCGGGCGCCGGGGCCGGGATCGACCTGTGCCTGCACCTGGTGCGCGCCGACCAGGGGGCCGGGTACGCCGCGCACGTGGCCCGGAACATGGTCATGCCGCCGCACCGCGAGGGCGGGCAGCTCCAGTACTCCGCGCCGCCCCGCCCCGCGCAGATCGAGGGCTCGCTCGCACCGCTCCTGGAGTGGGCGGGCGGGCGGCTCGACGAACCCCTGGCCGTCGAGGACCTCGCCGCCCGCGCCGGCTGCTCCACCCGTACCCTGGCCCGCCGTTTCGCCGAACAGGTCGGCACCAGCCCGGGACGGTGGCTGCTCGCCCGGCGGATCACCGCCGCCCGGGAGCTGCTGGAGTCCTCGGACCTCCCGGTGGACGCCGTCGCCCGCCGGGTCGGCCTGTCCTCGGCCACCAATCTCCGCCGGCGCTTCCTGGACACCGTGGGCACCACACCGGGCGCCTACCGCCGGGCCTTCCGCTCCGAGCCGCGCTGACACCCCGCCGCCCGGCACCTCCTCTCGGTCATCGCGGTGGGGTGGTCGTCCGTCCCGCCGGGTGGGGGCCGGACCCGGCGGGACGGGCCGCGCGGTCAGCAGCAGCCGTGCCACTGGTAGTCGGTGGGCACTTCGAGCCCGGCGGAGCCGGGGTCGTCGGCGTTCGCACCGGTGGCGGAGTGGATGGTGGTTCCCTTCTTGATGGTCTCGGCGACCTTGATGTCCTTGATCTCCTCCGGCGGGACCGTCAGCGGGTTCGCGGAGAGGATCACCAGATCGGCGAGCTTGCCGACCTCGATGCTGCCCTTGCGGTCCTGCTCGAAGTACTGGTGGGCGGCGTGGATGGTGATGGACTTGACCGCGTCGAGGGCCGACACGCGCTGCTCGGGGCCGAGCACGACCCGGTCGGTGCGGGTGCGGCGGGTGACCTGGCTGGAGAGGATGGCGATCGAGTTGGGCAGGGCCACCGGGGCGTCGTGGTGGGAGGTGTAGATCATCTGCCGGTCGACGGCCCAGCGGGCGGGGGAGATGGTGGCGGCCCGCTCCTCGCCGAGGACGGTCTTGCGGTACCAGTCCCCCCAGTAGAAGGTGTGCATGGAGAAGAACGACGGGATGACGCCCAGGCGGGCGAAGGCGTCGATCTGGTCCTCGCGGGCGGTCTGGGCGTGGATCGCCACCGTCCGCCGGTCGACGGGGCCGGCCTCCTCATCCTCGGCGGCGGCGGCCTGGACCGCCTCGGTGAACTGGTCGATCGCGGCGTCCCCGTTGACGTGGGCGAGCACCTGCCAGCCCCTGGCGTACGCGGTGCGCACCTGGTCGAGCACGACCTTGGGGTCCTCGATGGCGGGGTAGCCGCGGTAGCCCTCGGGCGTGCCCTCCGGCCGCTCCTCGTAGGGCTTGGTGAGCCAGGCGGTCCGGCCCTGGGGGGAGCCGTCCAGGTACATCTTCACCCCGGCCGCCCGCACGCCCCGCTTGTACTCCCGGCTCGCGCCGACCGGGTCCGGCTCCGGTGAGGCGGTCGCCTCGTCGGCCCGGGCGTAGGCCACGACGTCGATCTTGAACGGCACGAGCGCGGCGGCGTCCCGCAGGGCCTTCAGGTTCTTCAGCGTGGCGCCGCCCTCCTGGACGGTCGTGAAGCCGAAGCTCGCGGCCGAGGCGACGCCCTTGCTGAAGAGGGCGGCCAGCGCGGTCAACGGCAGGCCCGCGGTGGCCTTCTCGGAGGCCGGACCGAAGGCCGTCTCCTCCAGCACGCCGTTCGGCTCGCCGAACGGCCGGGCCACGGGGCCGGGCTGGCGGCGGATGACACCGCCGTCCGGGTCCGCGATGGCCCTGGTGTAGCCCAGCTCCTTCAGGCCGCGGCTGTTCACCGCCCCGAGGTGGAAGGACTGGTGGATGGCCAGCACCGGGCGGGTGGTGGACACTTTGTCCAGGTCCTCGCGGGTGGGGTGGCGGCCCTCGGCGAGCATCGCGTCGTCGTAGCCGAAGCCGATGATCCACTGGGAGAACGCGCCGACCGGGCTCCTCGCCCACGCGCGCAGCTTCTCCTGGAGCGAGGCGA
This sequence comes from Kitasatospora sp. NPDC002551, assembly GCF_040296005.1. Classification (NCBI taxonomy): domain Bacteria; kingdom Bacillati; phylum Actinomycetota; class Actinomycetes; order Kitasatosporales; family Streptomycetaceae; genus Kitasatospora; species Kitasatospora sp. NPDC002551. Next base: position 14,965 of record NZ_JBEOWI010000049.1, read on the forward strand.
TGTCGGTGACGTCGCCGTCGGGATCGGCCAGCAGATTGGCGAGGGTGGCCTGCAGCCCGATCCCGCCCAGGTGGCCGTGGGCGTCGATGAACCCGGGCAGCAGCGCGCGGCCGGCGAGGTCGCGCACCTGTGTCCGCGGCCCCTGCCAGCGCTCGACGGCCTCCCGGTGGTCACCGACGTGGACGATGACACCGTCCTTGACGGCCACCGCCTCGGGGCGCGGGTCGGACTCCTGGGAGTCGGCGGCCGCCGTCACGATCTCCCCGCCGTGGAAGATGACATCGGCCTCCTCGTACGGGGGCGCGGACTGCGCGCCGCCGTCGTCCGCCGTCCCTGCCGACCGACCGCTCATACCTGTTCCTCCTGCCACCGCCGACTACGCATGGTGCTCACCCGCCTACCCGCGGAAACCGGATCGTGAACCCGGATTCCGGACCGGATGCCCGGCCCCGGCCGTCCCGACAGCCTCATCACCCGGAACGGCCCGGCCCGCGGCTCCCGGCTCCGCCGCCCCGTGCGCCGCCCCAGCGCCGGGCCCGGAATGCCTGAACCGGCGACGCGGGCCGGGAGTTGGCTGATTTGATGGGAACAGACGGTCGGCGGTTCCTGGGGGGCGCGATGGTGCGGGCGGGTGTCGGGGAGAACGGGCAGGTTCGGCTACGGCCGTCGCGGCAGTACCGCCGCCGGCGGGCGGCGGCCGCGGTGTTCGCCGCCGCCGCGCTGGTCGGGTGCGTGCCGGCGCTGTTCGGCGAGTCGGCGACGCGACCGCTGACGGCGGTGGTCGACGGCGTGGCGGCCGTGGTGTGGGCGGTGGTCCTGGTTCGGCAGGCGGCTCTGGCCTGGGCACCCGCCACGGTGGTGGTCGATCCCGCCTACCTCGAACTCCGGGCCGGCCGGCGGAAGGTCCGGCTGCCGTGGGACGCGGTCGCCGGCCTGTGCGTGCTGCCGGCGCGGGGATCCGCCGCCTACGCGGCTCCGTACTACCGGGGTTCGCTGCTGGTGCGCACGTCGGAGGACGGCCCGTCGGCGTTGCCGAAGCACGGCTCGCCGCGCTGGTCGGCGCCGTGGCAGGGCGTCCTCGTCGACCTGGCCCCGCTGGCGGTGCCCCTGGAACGCCTCGACGAGGCGTTCGCACCACGGGCGGCGGAGCGGTGGGGCGGCACGTCCCGGCTGCCGGGCGGCCCCGGCGGGGCCCCGGTGTTCGCGTCCGGCGCGCTGCTGTCCTGGCCCGCCCGCGTGCTGGTGCGACTGCAGGGCGTCCTGCTGCTGGTGGCCGTGGTCGCCGCCTTCCTGGCCCTGCGCTCCTCCGGAGCGCCCGTCCTGGGGCAGCCGGCCCTGGCGGCCGTCGCGCTGGTCGTGCTCGGGTCGGTGGGTACCAGATGGCTGGTGCTCGGCCTGTCCCGGTCCTGCCAGCTGCGGGTGGAGACCCGGGGCGTCGTGGTGGGTGTCGGCGGCCGGGAGCGGACCGTGCCGTGGTCCGGGATCGCCGCCCTGGAGACGGCGGAGCGGAGCGTCTCCCACGCCGGTCAGACGGTTCGGGTGACCTCGGTACGCGCCCGGCTCAACGCGGGGACGGACCGCCCGGCGCCGCTGCCGCACTGGCCGCTGCGCGCCGACGGGCTGTCCGTCGACCTGCTGCCGCTGCACTCGCCCGTGCTCGGGTACCTGCACGGACTCACGGTGTTCCCCGCGCAGTTGGCGGACGCGCTGGCCCCGTACGAGGCCAACCCGCTGGCCGACCACACCGGGCGGGGCGGCGCCGTCACCGGCGAGGCCGTCACGGTCCGCGTCGGACCGGGCCGCGGGGCGGCCCACCGGACCCTGGCCTCGGCGCTGCGCTCCGCGCCGGGGGACCGGCCGCTGCGCCTGCTGATCGAACCGGGCCGCTACCGGGAGGCGGGCCCGCTGGTGCTGTCCGGCACCGTCGAACTGGCCGGGGTGCCGGGCCAGGAGCCGGTGGTCGTCGAGACGCCCGAGCAGTCCGCCCTGCAGTGCGAGGGTCACGTCACGCTCGACTCCCTCACCGTCCAGGGCCGCGGCGCGACCACCATCGCCACCACCGGCCGTCTCGAACTGCGCGGCTGCCGGATCGACGGGCCGGGCGAGTACGCGCTGCTCGCCTCCCAGGGCTCCGAACTGATCGTGCGGGACTGCGAGATCAACGCGGGCCGGACCGAACTCGTCGGCGCCACCGGCACCTTGGAGCGCACCCGGTTCAACTCGGCCCGGGACCACGCGCTGGTGCTGAAGGACCGCGCCAAGGCCGAGATCACCGACTGCACGGTGACCGACAGCCGGGGCCGCGGCATCGAGGTGACCGGTTCCACGGCGGAGATCCGCGGCTGCGAGTTCCGCGGCACCGGCGACACCGCCGTCGCCGCCGGTGACCACTCCGCCGTACAGGTCCTGGGTTCCCGGATCGACGAGGTCCACGCCTGCGGCATCACCTACGACCGCCAGGCGCACGGCACCGTCCAGGACACCACGGTCAGCGGTGCCACGACCGGCCTGTACGTCGCGCGGGGCGCCGACCCCAAGGTCCGGGACTGCCTGTTCGCCCACTGCCGGGCCGACGGGGTGCTGGTCGAGGACCAGGGGCGGGGAAGGCTGGAGAAGTGCCGGATCGAGAACGCCGGCCAGCACGGCATCCGGGTCGCGTCCGGCGGCGTCCCGGTCGTCGACGACTGCGCCGTGGCCTTCGGCGGCACCGGGGTCGCGGTGCACAAGGCGCGCGGCGACTTCACCCGGCTGCGGGTCCACGACCAGTCCGAGAGCGCGGTCGACGTCCAGGAGGGCTCGGTGGTGGAGCTGGCCGAACTGCGCCTGGAGCGCTGCCAGTACGGGGTGCGCGGGCGCGGCACCGGCGTGACGGTCCGGCTGGTCGGCGCCGTCATCGCCGACGTCACGTCCTCCGGGCTGGTGCTGCAGGACGCCGCACGCCTCACCGCCGAGCACGTCACGGTGGAGCGGGCCGGCCTGTACGGCCTGAACTGCCGGGACGACAGCCGGCTGACGGCCCTGGACTGCACGCTGTCGAAGCCGGGCGAGACCGGGCTGCTGGCCATCTCCAACACCAGCGTGGAGATCGACCGGCTGGAGGTCTCCGGCAGCCGGAGCAACGGCGTCTGGGCGCGCAACGCCAGCCGGGTGATCCTCACCGGGGTGCGGGTGCACGGCGCCGGCGGCGACGGCCTGCGCCTGGACGACGACGTGTACGGCAGCGTGACGGACTGCGAGGTCACCGGCTGCGCGGGCGAGGCGGTGGCGGTCAACACCCGGGTGCTGGTGGAGAACGTCCGCACCGGGGCCACCGCGGCGGACATCCTGGAGCCCGAGGCGGGACCGATCACCGAACTGCAGCGCATGATCGGGCTGGCGGAGGCCAAACGCCAGGTCACCGTCCAGGTCGACCTGCTCCGACTGGCCCGCTGGCGCTCCGACGCCGACCTCCCCCCGCCGCCCAGGGCCCACCACCTGGTCTTCTCCGGCCCGCCGGGCACGGGGAAGACCACGGTGGCCCGCCTGTACGGCCAGATCCTCGCCGCGCTCGGGGCCTTGAAGAAGGGCCACCTGGTGGAGGTCGCGCGCGGCGATCTCGTCGGCGAGTACCTCGGGCACACCGCGCAGAAGACCCGCCGGGCGTTCGAACGGGCGGACGGCGGCGTGCTGTTCATCGACGAGGCGTACAGCCTGGCGCGGCGGTTCGGCGCGAACAGTGACTTCGGCCAGGAGGCCATCGACGTCCTCACCAAGCTGATGGAGGACCACCGGGACGACGTCGTGGTCATCGCGGCGGGCTACACCGAGGAGATGCGGGCCTTCCTGGACTCCAATCCCGGTCTGCGCTCGCGCTTCTCCCGCATCCTGGAGTTCGATCCCTACGACCCCGCCGAGCTCACCGAGATCGTGGCCCGCGAGGCCGAGCGCCACGCCTATCGCCTCGCCCCGGGCGTCACGGACCGGCTCACCGAGCGCTTCACCCTCCGGGAGCTGCGGGGCGACCCCGCGAACGCCCGGGACGCGCGGACGCTGCTGGAGAAGATGGTCGAACGGCAGGCCACCCGCCTCGCCGGGCAGGGGACGCCGAGCCGGGAGGACCTGGTGGTGCTGCTGGCGGAGGACATCCCCGACGAGGGCGGCCGGCTGTGAACCCGGACGAGGCCTGCGACCTGCTCTCCGCCCGGCTCGGTTCGGCGACGGCCGACCCGGCGGCGGGGGCGTGGTTCGCGACGACTGAGGCACGCGCGGCGACGGCCGTGCTGCGGGCCGCCTGGGTGCCACCCACCGAGGACACCCCGATCGAGCACGTCTTCGTGCTCGGCTACAGCGACCTGTTCGCCTTCGAGGCCGGCGGCCGGGGCGACCCGGCGGTGCTGGGCGAGGGCCTGTGGTGCCTGCTCCTGGTCCGACGCCACCTGCCGGACCCGGACCTGATCCCGCCCGCGCTCGCGCCCCTGCTGGCCCTGGCCGACGGGGAGACCGAGGACGCCCGCGAGGTGGGTGTCGAGCACGCGCACGCCGCGGCGGCGGCCATGGTGACGGCGTTCCAGCGCTGGCGGCACCCCGGCGCGCCCGCCCAGGCGGCCGTGCTGCTCCGCCACGCGGCGGCCGCGTGCCCGCCGGACGGCCCGCTGCTCGGCTCGGTCCTGTCGGGCCTCGGCATCGCCCTGCTGCACGACCACTTCGACCGTGCCGACGCCGCGTCGCTCGCCGAAGCCGTGGACGCCAGCCGCGCCGCGGTCGCGGCGGCGCCGGGCACGGCCGGCGAACAGGCCCGCCGACACTCCAACCTGGGCACGGTGCTGCGGTTCTGGTCCCGCGTCACGACGGCCGACGGGGTGATCGGGGAAGCCGTGTCCGAGGTGCGCGCCGGGCTGGCCCTGTGCCCGCCGGACGACCCCAACCTGGCGGCGTTCCGCGTCGAGCTGGGGGTGTCGCTGGCCGATGCCGCGGTGCTGGCCGGCGAGCATGCCGTCCTGCCGGAGGCGGCGGCGCTGCTGCGCGAGGCCGTGCTCGCCGCGGACCGCCCCTCCTCCGCGGAGTTCACCGACCGCGCCGGGCACGCGGAGCGGCTCTCCTGCCTGGGCATGGTGCTGATCGCCCAGGGCGCGGTGGAGGAGCGGCCCGGGTTGCGGGCCGAAGGCGTCGCCCTGAGCCGGCAGGCCGTCCGGGCCGCGCCCGACGCGGCCCTGCGGCTCCAGTACCTCTGCAACCTGAGCCTCGTCCTGTCCAGGTTCCCCGACGCGGACGACGCCGCCGGATCCGCCGCCCTGGCAGTCGCCGCGGCCCGGGAGGCGGCCGAACTGGCCCCGGCCGGGACACCACGGTTCGCCGACACCCGGATGCTGCTCTCCGGCGCCCTGACCGGGCGCTACCTGGCCGGCCAGCGCCCGGAGGACCTGGCGGAGGCCGTCACCCGGGCCACCGAGGGTTTCGAGGCCACCCCCTCGGACCCGCCGTCGCTCCGCCAGGAACGGGGCACCGTCCTCGTGGAACTGCTGGGCCTGAGAGCCGGGGCCGAGAACGCCGCGGACCCGTCGGCCGAGCCGATCGCGCTGCTGCGCCGGCTCCTGCGGGAGCTGCCGCAGCCCTCGGCCGACCGCGCGCAGGCGCTGCGCCGGCTGGGCGACCGCCTCCTCGACTCCGCGGAGACGGACGGACGGAGCGACCGCGCGGCCGAGGCGCTGGACCACTACCGGGCGTGCCTCGGCCTGCCGTCCCCCGGGCGCGCGTTCGAGGCGCACGTGCGCTTCGCCGCGGGAAGAGCGCTCGTCGTCCGGGCCGGCCCGGACGACGAGGCGGCCCGGCAGCAGGGCGTCGGGTTCATGAACCACGCGCTCACGCTGCTGCCCCCGGAAGACCCCCAGCGGCTCGATCTCATGCTCCGGCTCGGCCTCCACTGGGTCGGGCGCGCGACCGACACCGGTGACCCGGCCGGCTACCGGGAGGGTGTGAAGGTGCTGAGCGCGGTCACCGCGGCCGACGGGGGCCTCGCCGCCGCCGACCGCGCGGACCACCGGTTCCAGCTCGGCGCCGCCCTGATGGGTCTCTTCGGCCTCGGCGGCGAGGAGGACGCGCTCGACCAGGCGGTGGACCGGCTCGGCCAGGCACTGGCCACGGCTCCCGCGGACCACCCCCGGCGACTGGCCATGGTCAGCAGTCTTGCGGACGCGCTCGACACGTCCGCCTGGCTGCGTTCGGACACCGCCGCACTCGACCGGGCCCAGGGCCTGCTGCGCGAGGCCCTGGCCGGATCCGGAGGGAGCCGGTCGGACCGGGCCGAGTGCCTGGTCAGCCTCGGCCACAACCTGCGCCTGCGCTTCCACCTCGTCGGGGACCCGGAACACCTGGAGCGCGCCGTCGACCGTCATCGCGAGGCCATCGCCCTGGTGGCCCCCGAACCCCACCCGCACGCCCTCATCGGGCTCTCCACCTGCCTCGGCAACCTGTACGGCTTCCGGCCGGACGGGCAGCTGCGCACCGAGGCGATCGACACCTGCCGTGCCGCGCTGGAGCACCTGCCCGAGCACCACCCGGAACGCGCCTCCGTCCAAGCCGGTCTGGGCTACCTCGAATGGACCCTGGCCGCGGATTCCGGCTCGGACGAGCAGATGGACGCCGCACTCGACACCCTCAAGACCGCGCTCGCCACCGCTCCGGCGGGATACGGGGACCGGGGCCTGGTCCTCACCAACCTCGGGGCCGCCCTCCTCGACCGGGCGGGGCGAACGGGCGATCGCAGCTGGGAGGTCCAGGCCGCGGCCGTGTTCCGCGCCGCCCTGGAGCACACCGGCCCGGCCTCGGCGCAGCGCCCGCTGGCGCTGAACAACCTCGGCATGGCGCTGTTCACCCTGTCGACGACCACCGGGGAGACCGCGCTGCGCGACCAGGCGCTCGCCCTGCTGAGCGAGGCCGCCGACCAGCGCCTGGGCATGTCGGCGGCCCGGGAACGCGCCGCGCTCAACCTGGCCATGATGCAGTTCCAGCAGGCCCGGGTGGCCTCGGACGCAGTGGCCTCGGCCGCGGCCTGCCGCCGGTTGGAGGAACTGGTCGGGGAACTCGCCTCCCCCCACCCGCTGCGGACCCTGGCGCTGGCACGCCTGGCCTACGCCGGCCTCGGCACCTCGGAACTGCTCCCCGAGAGCGACGCGCGGACGATGCTGCGCCGGGCCGCCGCAGCCGCCCGCGAGGCCCTCGCCGGCGACCAGCAGGACGCCGACCCGACCCGTGCCCTGGCCCGCCGCGTGCTCGCGACGGCGCAGCTGCGGCGCGCCGCGCTCGGGGAGCGGGTCGACCTGGCCGAAGCGGTCCGGCTGATCCGGCTCACCGCCGAGGACCCGGCCTTCCCGCCGCACACCCGCCTCCAGGCGGCACGTCTGTGGGGCGACATCGCCGCGCGCACCGGCCGGGAGGCGCAGGCCCTGGAGGGCTTCGCCTACGCGGTCGGCCTGCTGCCCCGCGTGGCCCCGCGCCACCTGGACCGGCTCGACCAGGAGGACCGGCTGAGTTCCGGCCGGGGGCTGGCCAGCTCCGCCGCGGCCCTCGCGATCCGGGCCGGCGATCCCGAACGGGCCCTCGCCCTGCTCGAACAGGGCCGGGGCGTGCTGCTCGCCCAGGGGCTGGAGAACCAGGGCGACCTGTCCCGCCTGCGGGCGCTCGACCCGGCCCGCGCCGAGGAGTTCGAGCGGATCCGGGACCGGCTGAGCCGGGACCACGCGGCCGAACTGCATCTCACGGGCACCGAGGCGCCCGACGCCTTCTTCGTCCAGGGGGCCGCCGGCGCGGCCGGAACCGCGGCCGCGCTGCGCGACATCGAGGAGCGCCACGCCCTGTCCCGTCGCTGGGACCACCTCCTGGAGGAGATCCGCGCCCTGCCCGATCTCGACGACTTCCTGCGTCCGCCGACCACCCGTCAGCTGCTCGCGGTGGCGGAGCGGGGCCCGGTGGTGGTGGTCAACGTCAGCGAGTACGGCTCGCACGCCCTCCTCCTGGCCGCGCCGGCCGGCGGCGGGCCGCGCATCGACGTCCTGCCGCTGCCGGACCTCACCCCGGCCGAAGTGGCGGCCGCCGCGCAGGCGTTCACCGAGCGGTGGATCGACGTCTCCTACGGGGACGAGGGCGTGGCGCGGGCCAAGGAGATGATGAACCTGCACAGCACCGTCCTGGAATGGCTGTGGGACAGCGTGGCCGGGCCCGTCCTGGAACGGCTCCGGCTGCGCGGGACCCCGCTCGACGGGGAGACCTGGCCGAGGCTGTGGTGGTGCCCGACGGGCCGGCTGGCGTTCCTGCCGCTGCACGCCGCCGGGAAGGGCCGGAGAATCCCCGGCACCTGGGTCATGGACCGCGTCGTGTCCTCCTACACGCCGACGGTGCGGTCCCTGCTGCGGGCCGGCCGCCGGGCCGCCGGCCCGCCCCGGCACCGCCCGGCCCCGCTGGTGGTCTCACTCGCGCGGACGCCCGGCGGCCCCCCGCTTCCCGGCGCCGAACCCGAGGCCGCCCTGGTGGCCGAGCTGTTCCCCGGCGGCCTGCGGCTGGACGGCGAGCACGCCTCGGTGGAGGCGGTGCACCGCGAGCTGTACCGCCACTCCTGGGTGCACTTCACCTGCCACGGCGTCAGCGCCCCGGACAGCCCGTCGAACAGCGGCCTGATCCTGCACGACGGCAGGCTCAGCGCCCTCGACATCTCCGCACGGCGCCCGGTCGACGCCGAACTCGCCTTCCTCTCGGCCTGCTCGACCTCCCAGGGCGGGCTCGCCCTGCCGGACGAGGCGGTGCACCTGGCGCCGTCCTTCCAGCTGGCCGGCTTCACCCACGTCATCGGCACGCTGTGGACCGTCTCCGACAAGATCGCACGTCAGCTCACCGGGGACTTCTACGCCGCGCTGCGCGAGGACACCGCGAGCGAGGGGCCGTTCGATCCGGCGGCCGCCCTGCACCACGCCATCCGGTCGCTGCGCGAACGCCTGCTGCCCGCACCGCACCTCTGGGCGGCGCACGTCCACGTCGGGCCCTGAGACCGTCCGAGCCGTGCGGGGCGTGCGGGGCGGGCCGGCGGTGCGCTCCGTCAGGACGCCTCCGGACCACCGGCCTCGGGCGCCGCGGACGGCTCGGCCTCGCTCTGCGCCGTGCCCGAGGCGCCCTCGGGGCCCTGCTCGGGCTCGGCCGAGCCCTTGCCGATCCGCAGGATCCGCCGGTCGCGGTACTCCTCGATCAGGCTCTCCACCGACTGGTCGTCACCGCCGCGCTCGCGCGGACCGCTCCGGCCGTCCCGTGCCGCTGCCATCACCCTGCTCCCTCCGCGTCACCGGTACCGGTGCCCGCTCCGTGTCGGGCGGTGCCAGCAGTTCCAGCACCTCCACCTCACTGCCCTTGACGTAGACCCCGGCGGTACCTGCCACCCGGCCGAGGAAGGTCCCGTCGCTGCCGAGCCGCCACTGCGATTCCAGGTAGATGTCCTGCTGCTGCGGGAAGGCGGACACCGCCGACCGTGAACCCAGCCAGCCGCCCACCCACAGACCGCCCTTGAGCCGGATCCGCACGAAGCAGGGATCGCGGTCGACGAACAGGAAGTCCCAGGCCGTCGGAGTCGGCTCGTAGTGCGCCCGTTCGCGCCGGCGGCGCACCGCCGCCGCGCCCCAGGCCAGGCCGGACGGCACCACGACGACCAGCAGCAGCACCACGAACCCGGCCTGCCGCGGATGCCGCAGCACCCCGGCGAGCGGCCCACCGTCGCCCCTGCTCAGCAGCCGGGCCAGCCAGGGCCCCGCGACCACCGCGTAGACGGCGTCGAGGAGCCCGCTGATGGCGATCGCCCGCAGGGCCCGGTTCTGCGGCTCCTGCTCGGAGGCCTGCGGCCCGCGCAGCCGGTCGGCGACGGCCTGGTAGAAGATCCCGGGCAGTACCAGAGCCAGAAGGATGGCCAACTGCTGAACCGTGTTCGGAAGCACCCCGCCCCCTTCCCCGTCCGTGACGGCCGCGTCCACCACAGCACCGAAGCGCAGCCACACCCTAACCGAGCCACTCACCGATCCGGGCCGGATTCACCGGAGTTGACGGCCCGCCACGGGCGGCACGGTGATCCACATCCGTTCCGCCCGGCCCGCCGCCTCCGCGGGATCGCGAAGAGCGGGTACGGGTGGTCCTTCCGTGGGTTCCGTCGGGTGGTTCCCGGCCGCGTCCCGCCCGGTACGCGCGCCGCCGCCCCGCCCTGTGGCGCACCGCTGCTTCCGTGACCGCGCCGGCACGGGCGCGGCGCGACCGGGAGGACGAACATGACACGCACCCGCGGACCGCGACCGGCCTCGGCAGCCTCCTGGTCTGCCTCGACTGGCCGCGCCGACCGGTCCCGCCGACGCCGCCGGACCACCTCAAGCTGCCCGACGTGCCGGTCCTGCTGCTCGGCGGCGACCGCGACCTCGCCACACCGTACGAACTGATGGACGAGTACAACGAGTTCGCGCACCACCCGCGGACCGTGATCGTCCCCGGGGCCGCCCACTCGGTGCAGAACCGGGCCGAGAACCCGGCCGGACGCCAGGCGGTCTTCGACTTCCTGCTGCGGTAGAGCAGGCCGGCGCTCTCGATGCCATGGCGCCGAGGGCCTGGTGCCCGTCGGAAGCAGCCCCGCGCCGGCCTGCTCGTGACGATCACCGGCCTGCTCGAAGCCGCCGCCACCCTCGTCCGGACCCCTCGGCACCACGAAACCGCCGGCCGTCCCGCATGACACGGCTTGCCACCGGCGGCCGGAACCGGAGCCGGTCCAGGCTCCCGTAGGACGTCCGGTCGATTGGTATAGACATATCCGATTGATCGGCCCATGATGGAGGCCACCTCCCGAGGACGCGGACACCCCCGTCGCAGTCCTCACCCGATGCCACCGCGTGACATCCGGCCGTGGTCGATCCCGCCCCCGGACGAATTCGCGGCCACGGCGCGCAGCCGCCGACGGCACCGCCCGGAGTCTGTGCCACCCCCCGCGCGCTCGGCAAGGAGCGACGATGACCATCAGCCACGACCACCCCGTCCGGACCCGGAGCGCCGCGGTCTACCTGCGCTGTTACCCGTACGACCACTGGAACATGGACGCGCACCGATGGGCTCTGGAGGACTACGCCCACCGCCTCGCCCTCGGAGTCCCCGAGCTCTACCTGGACAACGGCGCCTCCTCCAACGAGCTGCGTCCCCGGCTGCGCCTCCTGCTCGCCCGGGCCTCCAAGGGGCAGGTCGGCACCGTCCTGGTACCCGGTCCCTGGGTCTTCTCCCTGGACCGCACCACCGCCGGCGCCGTCGTGCAGTTCCTCCACGCGGCAGGCACCCGGGTCGTGGAGCTCCCCGGGCGCGGCCCCCGCGCCGGCGCCCTCCGCTGACAGCGGGCCCGCGCGGGGCGCGCCTTCCCGCCCGGCGCGGGCGGCGTCGAGCCGTCCGGGACCGGACGGTGCTCGCGGGGGTGGTCAGCATCCGCCGCCGGCGGGGGAGCACGAGGAACCGGGCGCGGTGGTGCCCAGGGCGATCAGCTGCGGCCCGGCCGGCGCCGTCGAGCAGCAGCCTCCGCCGCCCTGGGCGGCGTCCGGCTCGTCGAAGAGGCCGGCGCCGCCGCACACCCCGGTCTCGGGGAGGGTGAGTTCGACCCGGGCGGCGGCCTCGTGGTCCCCGGCGAGGGCGGCGGCGACGGAGCGGACCTGCTCGTAGCCGGTCATGGCGAGGAACGTCGGGGCGCGGCCGTAGCTCTTCATGCCGACGAGGTAGACGTCCTTCTCCGGGTGGGCGAGCTCGTTCGCGCCGTGCGGGTAGACGGTGCCGCAGGAGTGCTGGTTGGGGTCGATCAGCGGGGCGAGGGCGGTCGGGGCCTGGAGGCGCTCGTCGAGGCCGAGGCGGACCTCGGAGAGGAAGGAGAGGTCGGGGCGCAGGCCGGTGAGGACGACGACCCGGTCGACGGGCTCGCTGCGGCGTCCGTCCTCGGCGACCAGCACCAGCTGCTCGCCCCGCGCCTCGACGGCGGCGGTGCGGAAGCCGGTGAGCGCGGTGGCGTGGCCGTTCTCGACGGCGGCCCTGGCGCGCAGGCCGAGCGCGCCGCGGGCGGGGAGCTCGTCGGCCTCGCCGCCGCCGTACGTGCTGCCGGTGATGCCGCGCCGGAGCACCCACACGGCGTGCGTGCCGTCCGCCTCCTCGGCCAGGTCCGCCAGCTGGGCGAGGGCGGTGAAGGCGGAGGCGCCGGTGCCGACGACCGCGGTGCGCCCGCCCGCGAACCGGGCGCGGACGGCCGGGTCCCGGAGGTCCGGGATGCGGTAGGAGATCCGGTCGCCGGCCGCGCGCTCGCCGAGGGCGGGCAGGCCGTTCGCGCCCAGCGGGTTCGGGGTGGACCAGGTGCCCGAGGCGTCCACCACCGCGCGGGCCAGGACACGCTCCTCCCGGCCGTCCGTGAACTCGACGTGGACGGTGAAGGGCTGCTCCTCGCGACCGGAGTCGACGATCCGGTCCCGTCCGGCACGCGCGATCCCGGTCACCGCCGCTCCGTACCGGACGCGCTCACCGAGGGTGTCGGCGAGCGGCTGGAGGTAGCGCTCCACCCAGTCGCCGCCGGACGGGTAGGCGGCGCCCTCGGGGCGGATCCAGCCGGTCGGGGCGAGCAGCTTCTCGGCGGCCGGGTCGACGACCTCCGCCCACGGCGAGAAGAGCCGCACGTGCGCCCACCCGCGCACCGCCGTGCCGGCCGACGGGCCCGCCTCCAGGACCAGCGGCTCGATGCCGCGCTCCAGCAGGCGGGCGGCGGCGGCCAGACCGATCGGCCCGGCGCCGACCACGACGACGGGGAGGGGCTGCCCGGTGGCGGAGGCGTTCACGGGGATCTCCTTTGCTTCGATATGGGTCGATGAGGTGCTGCGGCTCCAGCATCGCAGCTGCTTCGATGAATATCAACATAGACATTCATCGAATCAATGGCCGTGGGGATCGGCGCTTGATTTGACGTATGTCAACATAGATGCATGTCGAACACGAAGGCGCTGCCCGTCCTTGAGCCCGAGGCCGTCGTGCCGTGCTGCCCGCCACTGACCGACGCGTCGCTGTCCGAGGAGGACGCGGTGCGGATGGCGGCGATGTTCAAGGCGCTCGGCGACCCGGTGCGGCTGCGGCTGTTCTCCCGGGTCGCCTCGCACGAGGGCGGGGAGGCGTGCGTGTGCGACATCCAGGACGTCGGTGTCTCCCAGCCCACGGTCTCCCACCACCTCAAGAAGCTGCGCGAGGCCGGCCTGCTCACCTCCGAGCGGCGCGGCACCTGGGTCTACTACCGCGTCGAGCCCTCCGTGCTGGCCGCCATGGCCGGCATGCTGAGCGGCGTCGCCCGCTGACCCGGCCACCCCCCGATCCCCAGGAGCAGTCGCACATGTCCACTCCCGCCGTCACCGTCGCGCCGATGGCCGCAGTCCACGCGGAGCAGGTCCTCGGGATCTACCAGGCCGGCATCGACGGCGGGAACGCCACGTTCGAGACCAGGGCACCCAGCTGGGAGCACTTCGACGGGGCCAGGCTGACGGATCACCGCTTCGTCGCCCTCGACGGGGCCGGCCGGGTGCTCGGCTGGGTGGCGGTCGGTGCGGTCTCCGACCGCTGCGCGTACGCCGGGGTGGTCGAGCACTCCGTCTACGTCCACCCCGACGCCCGGGGGCGCGGTGTCGCCCGCATGCTCCTGGAGGCGCTGATCGCTTCGACGGAGGCGGCCGGGATATGGACGATCCAGTCCGGTGTCTTCCCCGAGAACGCGGCCAGCCTCGCCGTCCACGCCAGGGCGGGCTTCCGGGTGATCGGTACCCGCGAGCGCATCGCCCGCCACCACGGCACCTGGCGCGACACCGTCCTGATCGAGCGCCGCAGCCCGGCCGTCGTCTGACGGCACGGGGGTCGCGGGGCGGTTCCCTCGACCGCGTCCTTCCGGCGCCCGCCGCCCCGGCGTCCGGTCAGTTCAGGAGGCCGGTGATCTCCGCGACGGCCTGGCGGGCGGTGCGTCCGACGCCGATGAGGGTGGCGGACGCGGGGCCGGTCCAGTCGCCGTAGCCGAGGAGGTGGATGCGCGGGTCGGAGACGGCCCGGGTGCCGGTGGTGGCGATCCGGCCGCGTGCCCCGGTGCGCAGGGCCAGTGGGGCGAGGTGGACGAGGGCGGGGCGGAAGCCGGTGCACCAGACGATGGCGTCGGCCGGCCACGGTTCGCCGTCCGCCCAGCGCGGGCCGGCGGGGGTGAGGGCGGTGAACATGCGGTGGTCGGTGAGGAGTCCGGCGCGGCGGGCGGCGCGGACCGGTTCGGTGGCGACGATGTCGCCGAGGTCGGAGATGCGCGGGCCGCCGTCCTGGACGCGGCGGGTGGCGATCTCGAACAGGGCGCGGCCGTCGATCTCGTCGGGCAGCAGGCGGGCGGGGCGGCGGGTGACCCAGCGGACGGCGGCCGCGTGTCCGACGAGATCGGCGGCGATCTGGGCGCCGGAGTTGCCGCCGCCCACGACGACGACCCTCCGCCCGGTGAAGTCGGTGGCCCGGTGGTAGCCAGTGGTGTGGAGTTGGCGCCCGGTGAACAGTTCCCGGCCCGGGACGGCGGGGACGAAGGGGCGGGTCCACGAGCCGGTGGCGCTGACCAGCGCGCGGGCGTGCCAATCGCCCTCGTCGGTGCGGACGAGCAGGCCGCCGTCGCCGGCGTTCGTCACCGAGGCGACGCCGACCGGGCGGTGGACGGGGAGTTCGTAGCGCTTCTCGTACTCCGCCAGGTACTCGGCGACGTGCTCGGCGTCCGGCCACTCGGTGCCGGCCTGACCCGGCATCGGGCGGCCGGGGAGTGAGGAATAGGCGGCGGGGGAGAACAGCCGGAGGCTTTCCCAGTAGTGCTGCCACGCGCCACCGGGCGCCGGGGCGGCGTCCAGGATCGCGAAGTCGAGCCCGGCGCGCCGCAGGTGGTAGCCGGCGGCGAGCCCCGCCTGGCCGCCGCCGATCACGAGGACCTGGACGCGGTGTTCGGCGGCCGTCACCGGTCGGCTCCCGCCGGGAGCGGGCGGCCGGGTCGGCAGCGGGCGGGGCGGTCCATCAGGACTGCTCCGCCGGGCGGGTGCCGGGGGCGGTGAACCTCTCGCGCCGGGCGAGCGAGACGTGGACGAGGCCGATGAGGACGGGGACCTCGATGAGGGGGCCGACGACGCCGGACAGGGCCTGGCCGGAGGTGACGCCGAAGGTGGCGATGGCGACGGCGATGGCGAGCTCGAAGTTGTTGCCGGCGGCCGTGAACGCCAGGGTGGCGGTGCGGTCGTAGGCGAGGCCGATGGCCCTGCCGAGGGCGAAGGTGCCGAACCACATGATCGCGAAGTAGGCGAGCAGCGGAAGGGCGATGCGGGCGACGTCGCCGGGCCGGTCGGTGATGGTCCTGCCCTGGAGGGCGAAGAGGATCACGATCGTGAACAGCAGCCCGTACAGCGCCCAGGGGCCGATCCCCGGCAGGAACCTCTGCTCGTAGGTCTCGCGGCCGAGCCTCTTCTCGCCGAGGCGGCGGGTGAGGAAGCCGGCGACGAGCGGGATGCCGAGGAAGATCAGCACGTTGACGACGATCTTCGTGACGGAGAAGTGCAGGTCGTCCTGGGCGAGGCCGAGCCAGCCGGGCAGGATGTCGAGGTAGAACCAGCCGAGCAGGCCGAACGCGACGACCTGGAACACGGAGTTGAGGGCGACCAGGACGGCGGCGGCCTCGCGGTCGCCGCAGGCGAGGTCGTTCCAGATGATGACCATGGCGATGCAGCGGGCGAGTCCGACGATGATCAGGCCGGTGCGGTACTCGGGAAGGTCGGGCAGGAAGATCCACGCCAGTGCGAACATCACGGCGGGGCCGAGCACCCAGTTGATCACCAGGGACGAGGCCATCAGCTTCCGGTCGCCGGTGACGGTGTGCAGCCGGTCGTAGCGGACCTTCGCGAGCACCGGGTACATCATGATCAGCAGGCCGACGGCGATGGGCAGGGACACGCCCCCGACCTCGACCTCGGCGAGGGTGTCGTTCAGGCCGGGGACCAGGCGGCCGAGGCCGATGCCCAGGGCCATGGCGATCAGGATCCACACCGCGAGGAACCGGTCCAGGAAGGAGAGCCTGCCGACCGGTCCGGACTCGGGCGGTCCGGGGGGTGCGGTGGTCTCGGCCGAGGTCACGGGCAGGCCCTTTTCGTGTCGGCGCACGCGGTGGCGCGGGCGGTGGAGGCGAGGTCGCCGAGGAAACCGGCAAGGCTGTCCAGGGCGTCGGGGCGGAGCTTGTAGTAGGTGAACCGGCCGCAGGGCTCGGTGTCGACCAGTCCGGCCTCACGCAGGATCTTGAGGTGGTTGGACAGGTTGGTCTGCCGGGCGCCGGTCTCCTCGACCAGGTGGGTCGTGCACAGCGCCTCGCGGGCGAGCAGCGTGAGGATGCGCATCCTCAGCGGGTCGGCCACGGCTTTCAGCACGTCCACCGCGCTGGTCGCATCACTCTCTGCTGACATCACCATGCGGTGATACGTTAGTCGATGTCGACGGCGGTTCCAAGCCCGCCGGCCGGACGGCCGGGTCGACCGGGAGTCGGTGGCGGATCACCGGGGCCGGCGGCACCCGCGGGGCGTACCCCGTCTGGGCGGCCAGCTGGAAGGCGAGGATCTGGACCGAGCCGACGAAGAGCAGCGGCCGCATCGGGAGCAGCAGCAGTACGAGGACCCAGGCCACCACGCACATCAGCATGCACCTGCCGACGGCATCGGCCAGGTGGAGCGTGATCCGCACCTGGCGAATCACCTTCATGGCCCGGGCTGTCGACTGTGCCCGAGGGTCCGTCACTCCGGTGGTGCGACCGGATCGGATGCCCGACTGCCGCGCACGGTCGGCGCGACGTCCGGTGGCGCCGCGCACCGAACGGGGGCGGAACGGGGATGCTCCGGCGGTCGCGGCCGCGCTCCGGATTCCGCTTCCGGCGCGCCCCCAGGGCACAAGCGGACGAGCACGCTCGGCCACGGCGGCCACTTGCCCGCCCCGTCTGACCGGATTGCGGCACAAGCCGTCGCGCCTTCCGAATGGCCGCATTCCGCGCCCGATGTGACTGTGTGTATCCATTGCCGGCTCTCGGCATGGGCCCCCGACCGGCATGGGTCCCTAGTGATCCGACCACATGCGTTCGCCGGGTTGCTGGGCGGCCACGGTGTTCGCGGTGCCCTTGCGTCGGCGGTTGATGTCCCACAGGGCGTCGTCGCCGACCGGGCGGCAGCCGTGGAAGTAGGTGGCGCCATGGGTGCGGTGGTAGGTCGCCGGCAGCCGAAGGACTCAGGAGGCGGACGGCTCGATCTCCCCCGCGAAGACGATGACCTGGTCGATGAGGTTCCGCCGCAGATGGACGACGTCCGTTCCCGACAGGCGGGGGCCTCCATCCGGCGTCGTGAAGATCCACTGGTACCGGGCCCACTCGTCCGGCATGTCCACCGCCGAACAGCGCGCCATCGTGCCGGTCCCCGCGGGGTGGCGCCGGATGTCCAGCACGAACCGCTCGACCGCCTCGATCCCCTCGGTGCGGCCCAACGGCCCCCAGAAGACCACGTCCGAGGTGAGGGCCTGGGAGAGCAGCGCAGTGACATAGCTGTCGTCCGAGGCGTTGAACGCCGAGATGAACGTGTCGATCGCGGACTGCGCGGTCTCTTCCTGCATGCACCATTCATACCAGTTGCCTCGCGGACCGCGCTCGTCCCGTGAACCGTCGCCCGACCGTGGTGAACCATCCCGGTCGCAGCACCAGGGGCCGTCTTCAAGCCCCGTCGTCCGCCCGGCAGGCCGGGGTTGAAGACCTCCTAGGCGCGGCTCAGGATCCAGACGCCGTAGGCGTCGTTCGCGGGGTGCAGCTGGTAGGTGCCCGCCCGCAGGTCGACGCGCAGGCCGGCGGCGGTCAGGTCCGCCTCGAACTCCGCCGGGGTGCAGGTCCGGGCGTGCGGCGGCGGGTCCTGCAGGTGGAAGCCGACCAGGATCCGACCGTTCTCGCCGAGCACGTCGCGCATCGCGCCCAGTGCCCTGCGCTCCGTGCCCTCGGCCAGGTAGACGATCACGTTGCCCACGCAGACGACCAGGTCGAACGGGCCGTCGTCGGGGCCGAGGTCGAGGATGTCCCGTTCCTCGATCGGCAGCCCGGGGTAGGTCTGCCGGGCCTGCCGGACCAGGGCCCCGTCGGGCTCGATCGCGACCACGTCGTGCCCTCGCCGCAGGAGTGCCGCGGCGACCCGGCCCATGCCGGCGCCGGCGTCCAGCACCCGGGCGCCGCGCGGCAGGAGCGTGTCGGCGAGGCGGGCCTCGCCGTCGACGTCCTCGCCGGCGGAGATGAGTTCCGCGAACCGCTTGCCGAAGCTCCCGCTCTGCCCGGCCTCCTGCCAGCGGGTTCGCCGCGTCGTCACCGGTATGGGTTCTGCGTGCGGCAGCGTGATCCTGTCCATGTCCTGAATCCTATGGCGACGACGTCGGCGCCGGTCGTGGCCGCTGCGCCCGCCCATTGCCCGCTTTACATATCACTGTCGACTGACATCATCGTGTGGTGATACGTTTGCCGATGTCGTCGGCCGCTCCGGGCCGACCGCCGAATCCAGGTCGTGCGGCACCCCGTCTCCGAGGAAGAGCGAGATGACCACCTCCCCCGTAGCCTCCGTGCTGTTCGTCTGCGTCCACAACGCCGGCCGCTCCCAGATGGCCGCCGGCTTCCTCGGCCACCTCGCGGGCGGCCGCGTCGAGGTCCGCTCCGCCGGCTCCATGCCCGGCGACCAGGTCAACCCGTCCGCCGTCGCCGCCATGGCCGAGATCGGCATCGACATCTCGGAGCAGAAGCCGAAGATCCTCACCGCCGAGGCCGTCCAGGCGTCCGACTACGTCATCACCATGGGCTGTGGCGACGCCTGCCCGTACTTCCCCGGCACGACGTACCTCGACTGGACGCTGGAGGACCCGGCCGGCCAGGGCGTCGAGGCCGTCCGCCCGATCCGCGACGAGATCAAGACCCTCGTCGAGAACCTGATCGCCGAGATCGACGCCAAGGCCGCCGCGCGGCGGGAGAGCTGACGGCCGGGGTGGCCGATCCGAGGGCCTGGGGTCCAGGCTAGCCCTCGGGGTAGAAGACGAAGAGGGTGCAGCCCGCCGTCGTCTGCGGGATGTGGGAGGAGCCGGCGGGGGCGTGGATGAACGATCCCGCGGGGTAGTCGCGTTCGCCGTCGTTGAAGACGCCGGAGACCACGAAGACCTCCTCCGGGCCCGGATCGTGGACGTCGACGCCCTCCCAGCGCGTGTGCGGATCCATTTCCAGCACGTGCGCCTTCGCTCCGTCCGGGCCGCTCCACAGCGGTCGCAGCCGGATGCCGGGGAAGAGTTCGCGTGTGGGCGCGTCGTGTACGGCGCACCACACGTAGCCGGGCGGCTGTCCGCTCGTGCGCCCGGTCGTGTCCGCTGCCTGCGCCGTCCGTGAGTGCTCGGTCGTCATGGGGCAAGCCTCGTCGTCCGCGCGGTCCCGTCCCAGTGTCCCGATTGACGTTCCGGGGTACTTTTCTGCCAGCCATCGGGTGGCGGGGATCCCGGGCGACGGCGACGGCGGCAGGACCCCGGCCGTGCCGGGGTCCTGCCGTGTCTACCGGGCGCGGCGGCGGCGGGGTGGTGGGGGGAGGGCGGAACGGTCGGCCTTGCCGTGGGCGGTGGTGGGGATCTCGGCGAGCGGGACGACGCGGGCGGGCACCATGTGCTCGGGCAGGTGGTCGGCGAGGTGGCCGCGCAGGCCGGCCTCGTCGAGCTCGTCGGGCGCGCCGTCGGCGGGGACGGCGTAGGCGATCAGGGTCCGGCCGTCGCGCAGGACCGCGACGGCGTTGCGGACCCGGGGGTGGCGGCGCAGGGTGGCCTCGATCTCGCCGAGCTCGACGCGCTGGCCGCGGATCTTGACCTGGGTGTCGATCCGGCCGAGGTAGTCGAGGTGGCCGCCGGGCGACCAGCGGGCGAGGTCCCCGGTGCGGTAGACCCGCTCGGTGCGGCCGGCGATCGTCAGTTCGACGAAGCGCTCGGTGGTGAGGTCCGGGCGGCCCGCGTAGCCGCGGGCGAGCGAGGGACCGGCGAGCAGGAGTTCACCGGGGACGCCGACGGGGGCGAGGCCGCCGGACTCGTCGACGACGTAGGCGCGGACGTTGGAGAGCGGGCGGCCGATCGGCACCAGGTCCCCGTCCTCGTGCGGGCGGCAGTGCCAGCCGGTGACGTCGATGGTGGCCTCGGCCGGTCCGTACATGTTGTGCACGGCGGCCTTCGGCAGGGCGGCGGACAGGGTGTTCGCGAGCTGGGGCGGAAGGGCCTCGCCGCCGCACAGCACCGTGTGGAGGGTGGTGCAGCGCTCTGCCCCCGGCTCGGTGACGAACAGCGCGAGCATCGACGGCACGAAGTGGACCATGGTGACCCCGTGCCGCCGGATCAGCTCGACCAGGGCCTGCGGGTCGCGGTGGGCGTCCGGTGGCGCGACCGCCAGGCTGCCGCCCGCCAGGAAGGCGAGCAGGAGTTCCCAGATGGAGACGTCGAAGGTGTACGGGGTCTTCTGCAGGAGGACGTCGGCGGGCCCTAGCCGGTGCCGGTCGAGCATCCCGGCGAGCCGGTTGGCGAGGGCGGCGTGGGTCAGTTCGACGCCCTTGGGCTCGCCGGTGGAGCCGGAGGTGAAGATGACGCAGCACAGGCCGTCGACGACGGCGGGCTCCGCGCGGTAGTGCCGCCAGTCGAGCGGGACCGGTGCGGTGGCGGCCGGTGCGGTGGCGGCCGGTGCGCCGGTGAGCGGGAGGACCGGGACCGGGTGCCCGTCCGGCAGCGGCGGCGCGTCGGCGTCGGTGAGCAGCAGGGCCGCCCGGGTGGAGTCCAGCATGGCGCGGAGCCGGACCGGCGGGTGCCGCGGGTCCAGCGGGACGTACGCGGCGCCGGCGAGCAGGATGCCGAGGACGGCGGTGACCAGCGCGGGGCCGCGGCGGGCGGACAGGCCGACCACCGCGCCGGGGCCGATGCCCCGGGCGGTGAGGCGGCCGGCCAGCGCGGCGGCGTCGTCGAGGAGCCGGCGGTAGGTGAGGGTGTCGTCCCCGTACCGCAGGGCGATCGCGTCGGGTGTCCGGGCGGCCTGACGGCAGATCGTCTCGTGGACGGGGGTGCGCGGGGCGGGGGTCGGGTCGGGGTTGAAGCCGAGCAGGGTCGGCAGGTCGGCGCGCCCGCTC
The DNA here is from genome assembly GCF_040296005.1 of Kitasatospora sp. NPDC002551. Classification (NCBI taxonomy): domain Bacteria; kingdom Bacillati; phylum Actinomycetota; class Actinomycetes; order Kitasatosporales; family Streptomycetaceae; genus Kitasatospora; species Kitasatospora sp. NPDC002551. The sequence continues at coordinate 36,192 of NZ_JBEOWI010000049.1, forward strand.
ATCCGGCCACCGCCTGGTCGGCCACCGCCTGGTCGGCGATCGCGCGCGGGGTCGGGGACTCGGCGAGGGCGGCGATGTCGATCGGGGCGTCGAGTGCGCGCTGGACCTGGGAGATCATCCGGATGAAGAGCAGGGACTCGCCGCCGAGGGCGAAGAAGTCGGAGTCGGCGCCGATGTCGGGGACGCCCAGCAGGGTCCGCCAGATGGCGAGGACCCGTCCGAGCGGCGTGTCCGCGGCACCGTCCGCGGCGCCGTCCGCGTCCGCGACGGCGTCGGCGACCTGGACGGCGGCGGGGACGGCGGGTGCGGCGGCGTCGAGCCAGTGCCGGGTGGCGGCGAAGGGGTGGGTGGGCAGGACGGTCCGGGCGGCGGGGGCGCCGGCCCGGACGGCGGGCCAGTCCAGCTCGACGCCGTGCGCCCAGAGCTGTCCGAGGCCGCCCAGCAGGTCGGCGCGCCGGGGTTGCAGGGCGACCATGGCGGCGTGCCGGGCCGCGGGGATCTGCCGGGCGCTGCCGATCAGTCCGCTGCCGGGGCCGACCTCGACCAGGACCAGCCGGGAGCGGTCCGCGACGGCCTCCACCGCGTCCTGGTAGCGGACCGGACGGCGCAGCTGCTCGGCCCAGTAGCCGGCCGGGCGGACGCCGCCCGCGGGCAGCAGGCTGCCGTCGACGCTGCTGACCACCGGGACGGTGACGGGGCGGGCCGGGACGCCCGCGGCCGCGGCGCCGAGGGCGGAGGCGGCGTCGGCCATCATCCGGGAGTGGAAGGCGCGCCGGGCGGGCAGTGGCCGGTGCTGCACGCCCTCGGCCCGGAGCCGTTCGAGCAGCCGGTCGACCGGCGCGGCCGGGCCGGAGACCACCACGACCTCGGGGGCGTTGAGCGAGGCCACGTCCAGGTCGCCGAGGTCCGCGAGGAGACGGCGGACCTCGGGTTCGGCGGCGAGGACGACGACCATCCGGCCCTCGGGGGCGCGCTGCATCAGCGCCCCGCGTTCGACCACCAGCCGCAGCATCTCGTCGGGGGTGAGCTCCCCGGCGAGCGCGGCGGCGGCGAACTCGCCGACCGAGTGGCCGATCAGCGCGGCGGGCTTCACCCCGAGGGACAGCAGCAGCCGGCCGAGCGCGTACTCGTGCAGGACCAGTGCGGGCTGGGTGAGGTCCGTGCGGTGGACCAGCCCGTGCGGGTCGTCGCCGAGCAGCAGTTCGCGCAGGTCGACGCCGAGGAGGGCGTGGACGTGGTCGGCGCCCCGGTCGAGGTCGGCGGCGAATCCCGGGAAGCGGTGGTACGGCCAGGCGGCCATGCCGGGGGCCTCGGCGCCCTGCCCGGGGAAGAGCAGGACCACCTCGGGCCGGCGCAGCGCGGTGCGGTGGGGAGCGCGGGTCAGCGCGTGCGCGGCCGCGGCCGGGTCCCCGGCGACCACGGCGAGGCGGTGCGGGAAGTGCCGGCGGTGTTCGCGGGTGGTGGTGGCGGCGTCGCGCAGCGGCAGGCCGGGCCGCTCGGCCAGGTGGGCGGCGAGCCGTTCGGCGGCGGCTCGCAGGGCGTCCTCGGTGCGGGCGGAGACCACCAGCAGCTCGGGGCCCTCGGCCGGCGGCGCCGGTTCGGCGGGCGGCGCCTCGGTGAGGACGAGGTGGACGTTGGTGCCGCCGATGCCGAAGGAGCTGACGGCGGCGCGGCGGGGCTGCCCGGGTGGGGCGGGCCAGTCGCGGGCGACCGTGTCCACGGTGAACGGGCCTGCCGGGTCCAGCAGTTCCTCACGCGGCCGGGTCACTCCGGCGAGCGGCGGGAGCCGCCGGGCGCGCAGCGCGAGCACGGCCTTGATCAGCCCGGCCACACCGGCGGCGGCGGACAGGTGACCGATGTTCGCCTTGACCGAGCCGAGCGAGCAGTGGGCTTCGCCGGGTTTGAACACCTCGTGCAGCGCCGCGAGTTCGATCGCGTCGCCGACCTCGGTGGCGGTGCCGTGCGCCTCCAGGTAGCCGACGGTCGCCGGGTCGACGCCGGCCGCGGCGTAGGCGCGGGTCAGCACGTCGACCTGGCCGGCCACGCCCGGCGCGGTGTAGCCGACCTTGGCGGCGCCGTCGTTGTTGATCGCGGAGCCGGAGATCAGGGCGTGGATCAGGTCGCCGTCACGGCGGGCGTCCTCGGCGCGTTTGAGCGCGACCACGCCGACGCCGCTGCCGGGCACGGTCCCGTTGGCGGTGGCGTCGAAGGGCCGGCAGGTCCCGTCCGGCGACATGATGCCCTTGGGCTCGTACTGGTAGCCGGACTCCTGGGGCAGGGCGAGGTAGGCGCCGCCGGCCAGGGCCACGTCGCAGTCGCCGGTGCGCAGGCTCTGGCAGGCCAGGTGGACGGCGGTCAGCGAGGTGGAACAGGCGCTCTGGACGGTGATCGCCGGGCCGCCGAGGCCCAGCCGGTACGCGATCCTGGTCGCCAGGTGGTCCTTCTCGTTGGTGAGGACCACGGAGAGCAGCCCGTCCGCCTCCAGCACGGCCGGGTCGGCCAGCACGTGCTGCTGGAGGTAGTAGTTGAAGCCGGCGCCGGCGAACACGCCGACCCGGCCGGGCGGAGCGTCGGTGAGCAGGCCGCCGGACTCCAGGGCCTCCCAGGCGGCCTGCAGCAGCAGCCGGTGCTGCGGGTCCATCAGGTCCGCCTCGCGGGGAGGGATGCCGAAGAAGGCGGCGTCGAACAGCTCCGGGTCGGCGACGGTGCCGCGCACCGGGACGTAGCCGGGGTCGTCCAGCCGCGCGGCGGGGACGCCGGCCGCGAGCAGCTCGGCGCGGCCGAGCCGGCTGACGGTGATCCGGCCGGCCACCAGGTTCGACCAGTAGGCGTCCAGGTCGGCGGCGCCGGGGAACCGGCCGGCCATGCCGACGACGGCGATCTCCTGGCTCATCTCGGTACTCCCGTGGTCGTCGTGCGCAGGTGTGCGGCCAGGGCCTGCACGGTGGGGAAGCGGTAGAGGTCGGTCAGCGGGATCGGGCGGCCGCCCAGCTGCTCCTGGAGCCGGCGGCGGACCAGGGCGACGCCCAGGGAGTCGCCGCCGACGTCGAAGAAGCCCTCGTCGGTGTCGAAGTCGTCGGTGCCGAGGACTCCGGCCCAGATCTCCGAGATCAGCTCCTCCAGGTCGGCGGCGGGCGCGGACGGGGAGGCGGTGGCGCGGGAGGGGGCCGGGGCGGAGGGTGCGGTCAGGGCGCCGAGGGCGCGCAGGTCGACCTTGCCGTTGCGGTCCAGCGGGAAGGCGTCGAGGGCGAGCCAGCGCTGCGGGCGCTCGTACGGGGCGAGCCCGGGTTCGACGGCGGTGCGGATCCCGGCGAGCAGGTCGGAGGGTGCCTTGACGGCCGCGCACAGCCGCTCGGCCGCCACGAACACCACGGCGTCCAGGACGCCGGGCTGCTCGCGGATCCGGCGTTCCACGTCGACCGGTTCGATCCGGTGGCCGGCGATCTTCACCTGGCGGTCGGCGCGGCCGAGGAAGCGCAGCCGTCCGTCGGCGCCCCAGCGGACCAGGTCACCGGTGCGGTACTCGCGCTCGCCGGAGCCTTCGGTGAACGCCGCGGCGGTGCGCTCCGGATCGCCGAGGTAGCCGTCGGCGAGGCCGGCGCCGGTGGTGCGCAGTTCGCCGACGGCGCCGGGCGGCACGAGGCGGCCGGTCTCGTCGGTGATCCGTACGCCGGTGCCGTGCACCGGGGTGCCGATCGGGAACGGGTCGGGCACCTCGTGGGCGCCGTCGGCGTGGCAGACGGTGGTGAAGGTGGTGTTCTCGGTGGGGCCGTAGCCGTTGGTGACGCGCAGCCGGCCGCACTGGCGCAGCACCCGGCGGACGTGGTCGGGCGAGACGACGCCGCCGCCGGTGAACAGCTGGCGCAGGCCCGCGAACGCCTCCGGCCGGTGGTCGGCGACCAGGTGGAACAGGCCGGAGGTGAGCCAGGCGTGGGTGACGCGGCCGGTGGGGAGGAAGGCGGCCAGGCCGCCGGGGGTGGGCTCCTCGGGCGGGTGGACGACCACCGTGCCGCCGGCGGCGAGCGGCACCAGCAGCTCCAGGGTGGAGGCGTCGAACGCCAGCGGGGAGAGCCGCAGCATCCGCGCTCCGGCCGGGCCGGCGAACAACCGCCCGTCGTCGGCCAGCCGCAGCACCGCCCGGTGCGGGACCACGATGCCCTTGGGCTCGCCGGTGGTGCCGGAGGTGAAGGAGACGTACGCGGTCGCGCCGGGCCCGGCCGGTACCGCGGTCCGGACGGGGGAGGGCCCGGTGTCAGCCGTGAGGTCGGGCACCGGGCACCGGGGGACGGCGGCGAGGGCCGGGTCGTCCGCGGCGCCGCCGATGCGGGCGGCCGGGGCGACGGCCTCGGCGATGCGGGTGCGGCGCTCGGCGGGGACGCCGGGGTCGACGGCGACGTAGCCGGCGGGCAGGCTGAGGACACCGAGCACGGCGACGGCCTCGGCGGCCGAACGGGGCACCTCCAGCACCACCCGGTCGCCGGGGCGGACCCCGAGGGCGCGCAGCCGCTCGGCCTGGGCGAGGGCGCGGGAGTGCAGTTGGCGGTACGTCAGAACGGTTCCGGTGTACGGGTCGTCGACGGCGACGGCGTCGGGCTGCCGCTCGGCCTGCCGCTCGAACCGGCTCCACAGGTCGTCGCCGCCGGTGAACTCGTCACCCAGGCCGAGCTGTCGGAGCCTGAGCCGCTGTCCGGCCGAGAGCCCGGTGACCTCGCCGAGCGGGGCGGCGGGCCGGGCGGCGAGTTCGGCGAGAACGGTCCGGAAGGACTCGGTGAGCTCGCCGATGTCGGCCGCGTCCTGCGCCGAACTCGCGTACTCCACGGCCAGCCTGGGCCGCCGCGACCAGTCCTGGACGAACAGCAGGGCGTCGAAGACCGAGCCGTGGCAGTGGCCCTCGTGCACCCGCCATTCCCCCGTCGCGGTGCCGAAGCGGTCCGGGACCAGGTCGTGGTGGGCGGCGAAGCCGAGCTGGGCGACCGGGTTCCGGGCCGCGTCGACCTCCCCGGCGAGCGCGTCGACCACCCGGGCGAAGGGCAGGTCGGCGTCGCTGACGGCCTCGGCGAGCGCGGCCGCGGTGGCGCTCACGTAGGCGGCGGCCGTCTGCCCGTCGTCGATCCGGCAGCGGACCGGGACGATCCGGGTGCACAGGCCGACGACGTCGGCCATGCCGGCCTCGAACCGGCCCGAGGCGGCCACGCCGAGCAGCAGGTCCGAGGTGCGGGCGCGCCGGGCGGCGGCCAGGGCCCAGGCGGCGAGCAGGACGGAGGTGACGGTGGTCCGGGCCTGCCGGGCGAGCCCCTCCACGGCCTCGCCGACGGCGGGCTCCAGCTCGAACACCAGCCGTTCGCCGCGCCCGTCGGCCTCCTCCGCGCGGGGGCGGTCGGTGGGCAGGGTGGCGACCAGCGGGGCGCCGGCCAGCCGGGCGGTCACCCGGCCGGTGGCGGCGGCGAGTTCCCCGGCGGCGTCCTTGGCGGCGAGCCGGGTGGCGGTCCACTCGGGGGAGGGCGCGGCGGCGGGCAGCGCGGCGGGCCCGTCCTCGTAGAGGCGGGCGAACTCGCGCCACAGCACGCCGATGCTCCAGCCGTCGGCCAGCGCGTGGTGCACCAGCACGGTGAGCAGGGTCCGTTCGCCCGTGTCGGTGCGGACGAACACCACCGGCGGCTCCTCGAAGGGGCGCAGCAGCTCCGCGGCGCGCCGCCCGTACAGCTCGTGGACGGCCCGGACCGGGTCCGTGCCGGCGGGCAGGCGCTGGTGCAGCAGCCGCGGGGTGCTCCCGGGAGGCAGCACGGTCCGGCGGGCACCCTGGCCGTGCTCGCCGAACAGGGTGCGCAGCGACTCGTGCCGGGCGGTGAGCGCGCGCAGGGCGGCCTCGGTGCGGGCGGGATCCAGCCCGCCCGGCGGCTGCAGCGTGAACATCAGGTGGTACGACTGGTCGCGGCCGGCCAGATGGGCGGCCAGCATGGCCTTCTGACCGGGCAGCAGCTCCCGGTCGAGTGCCTCGGCGGACACCTCGCGCGGCGCGGGCTCGGTGCGGACGTAGTCCCGCGCCCCGGCCAGGGCCTCGGCCAGCGGGAGCGCGCCGAGCAGCCGGGCGACCTCGACGTCCTTGGCCAGTTCGCGCTGGCCGCCCGCGGTGAGCGCGATCGCCTGCAGCGAGGTGCCGCCCAGCGCGGTGAAGGACTCCCGCGGGGCGCGGGCCCCGACCTCCCCGGCCGCGAGGCCGAGGAGGTCGGAGACCAGCGGGGTCCACTCGGCGAGCGGGCCGGCGGGCAGGGTCATGCCCGGCCGCCCTGGGCGATCCGGTCCGGCCCGGTCTTCGCGGCGACGGCCAGCAGGTCGCCGTAGCGCGGGTTCTCCAGGACGTGGTTGAGCTCGACGGCGAGGCCGAGCTCCTGGCGGACCAGGGTGGACAGCCGAAGGGCGCTGAGCGAGTGCCCGCCGAGGTCGAAGAAGTCGTCGTCCTGGTCGACGGTGTCCACGCCCAGGACCTCCATCCAGACCTGTTCGAACTCCGCGGCCCATGCCATGTCCAGGTGCTCACTCATCACAGGTGCCTCTCCTTGGCCGTGGGGGGAATGTCGAGGTAGTGGCGGGTCGGGGCGAAGGGGTAGCCGGGGGCGGGGACCCGGCGCAGGCCCTCGTCGAGCGCGGGGTCCCAGGGGCCGCCGATGCCCATCTCCCAGAGCAGGCCGACCGAGGCGAGCAGCCGGTCGTAGCCGTTGGACAGCGGCGGTGCCTCGACGTCGACGTGCGGCAGCACCTGGGTGGAGATCTCCAGCCACGCGGCCGGGTCCGGTCCGGCGGCGGGCGGCGCGAAGCTCCGGTCGTGCTCCTCGTGCAGCCGGGCCGCCCAGTAGCCGGGGTCGGTGGCCTGCGCGGTACTGACCGGGGTGCCGTCCGGGGCGTACAGCGGGACGTCCGGCTCGGCGCAGCGCAGGCCGTCGGCGGGCCGGCCGAGGGTCAGGCCGATCGCGTCGCCGAAGCCCAGCACCCCTGCGGCGCAGGCCGCGGCGAGGGCGCCGACGCCCTGGCCGACCAGGGCGGACGGGCGTACGCCGCGCCGCCGGAGCGCGTCGATCCAGGCCTGGGCGAGGGCGAAGCGGCCGGCCAGCTCCCGGGTCTCCAGGTCCGGTTCGCCGCCCGCGGTGCGCAGTTCGGCGTAGCCCCGGTCGACGAGCTGCCGGAAGTGCGGGTCCAGGTTGTACGTGTGCGGGCTTCCGGGCAGGCGTCCGCCGCCGGTGAGGAAGTAGCCGACGCCGCGCTCGGCGTGCTGCGCGGTGGCCCGGCGGACCGGCCGCAGCGGCTTGAACTCCTCGTCGGGCGTGCGGATCAGGCAGCCGCGCCAGGGCAGCTCGGCCCGGCCGGTGCGCAGGGTGAAGCCGAGGTCGGGAAGGTCCGCGGCCGGCACGCCGGCCAGGTGCGCGTTCACCCGGGCGAGGCTCTGGGTGGCGGCCTCCTCGGTCTTGGCGGAGACCAGCAGCAGCTCGCTGCCCTCCCGGCGCTTGCGCCCGGTGTCGCGGACGGGCGGCGCCTCCTCCAGCACGACGTGGGTGTTGGTGCCGCCGATGCCGAACGAGCTGACGCCGGCCCGGCGCACCCCGTCGATGGCCGGCCACTCGTGCGCCTCGGTGGGCACGTACAGCACCGACTTGTCGAGCCCCAGCGCGGGGTTGGCCTCGGTGAACCGGGCGACCGGCGGGATGGTGCGGTTCTTCAGGGCGAGGACGGTCTTGACCACGCCGACCACCCCGGCCGCGGTGTCCAGGTGGCCCATGATCGACTTGAGGGCGCCGAGTGCGACGGGCTGCCGGTCCGGGCGGTCGGTGTCGAAGACGCCGCGCAGCGCGGAGACCTCGATGGGGTCGCCCAGGACGGTGCCGGTGCCGTGCGCCTCGACCAGGCCGATGGCGTCCGGTTCGAGTCCGGCGACGGCCAGCGCGGAGCGGATCGCGGTGGCCTGGCCCTCCGGTCCGGGGGCGGTGAAGCCCGCCTTGCGGGCGCCGTCGTTGACGGCGGCGGTGCCGGCGATCACCGCGTGGACGGTGTCGTTGTCCCGGATCGCGTCCTCCAGGCGCTTGAGCACCAGGATGGCGCCGCCGTCGGCGTCCACCGTGCCCTGGGCCTGGCTGTCGAAGGTCCGGCAGCGTCCGTCGGGGGAGAAGATCCCGCCGGGCTCGTGGAAGTGGCCGCGCCGGGTGGGCGGCGCCACCGAGGCGGCGCCGGCCAGCGCGATGTCGGCCTCGTGGGTGAGCAGGCTCTGCACCGCGAGGTGGACCGCGACCAGCGAGGTGGAGCAGGCGGTCTGCACGGTGAACGCGGTGCCCTGCAGGTTGAGCTTGTAGGCGATCCGGGTGGCGGCGAAGTCCTTGTCGCTGGAGATCAGGATCTGCAGGCCGCCGGCGGACTTCACCGCGCGGGCGTTGGGCCACAGGACGTCCAGCAGGTAGACGTTCAGGCCGGTGCCGACGTGCACGGCGATCCGGTTGCCGTCCGGGGCGATCGGCGGGTAGCCGGCGTGCTCCAGGGCGCTCCAGGCGCACTCCAGCAGCACCCGCTGCTGCGGGTCCATCAGGACGCTGTCCTGCGGCGAGTAGCCGAACAGCCGGCCGTCGAAGCAGTCGTAGTCGTCCAGCACCGAGCGGGCCGGGACGAAGTCGGGGTGGTCGATCACCTCGTCCGGGTAGCCCCAGCTGCTCAGCTGCTCGCGGTCGAAGAAGCTCATCGCCTCCACGCCGTTCTCGATGTTGTGCCAGAAGCGGTCCAGGTCCCGTCCGGCGCCGGGCAGCCGGATCCCCATCCCGATGATGGCGATCCGGTCCTCTCCCAGGTCGTCAGGCATGCTCGTCCCCTCTGCTCAGTCGCCGCCGGCGGGCGAGCTGTTGGCGGCCCTGCCGGCGTTGTGCGAGCCGTTGGTCGGCGGCCGGCGCGGTCGGCGCCGGCCGGAAGTGCGCGGCGCAGGCCGCCGCCGTGCCGAAGCGGAAGAGGTCGGTCACCGAGATCTCCAGGCCGATCTCCGCCATCCGCTGCTGCACCGTGATCAGGGCGAAGCTGTGCCCGCCCACGTCGAAGAAGTTGTCGCCCGGCTCCAGATCGGGCCGTCGCAGGACCTCGGCCCACAGCGCCCGGATCCGCTCGGTCAGCGAGTCGCCGCCGGGCCGCGCCGGGGCGGGCACGGCCGCCGGGGCGGTGCGCTCGGCGAGCAGCCGGCGGGTGTCGACCTTGCCGTTGGCGTTCAGCGGGATCCGCTCCACCGGGACGATCCGCGAGGGCACCATGTACCCGGGCAGTTCCTCGCGGACCAGGGTGCGCAGCTCGCGCTCGCCGCCGAGGCCGGGGTCGGCGACCACGAAGGCGATCAGTTCGTCGGCCTCGGCGGCGGCCACGCAGGACCGCACCCCGGGTTGGCGCAGGAACGCGGCCTCCACGTCGGCGAGTTCCACCCGGTAGCCGCGGACCTTGACCTGGTCGTCCTCCCGGCCGAGGTAGACCAGCCGGCCGTCGGGTGCCCACTTGGCGAGGTCGCCGGTGCGGTACAGGGTGCCGGGGGCGTACGGGTCGGTGCCGAAGCGCTCCGCGGTCAGCTCGGGCCTGCCGAGGTACCCGGCGGCGACCAGATCGCCGCCGACGTACAGCTCGCCGGGCACGTTGACCCCGGTCGGCCGCTTGCGGGCGTCCAGGACGTAGCAGCGGGCGGAGGGCAGCGGCACCCCGATGTCGCCCTCCCGCACCCCGCCGAGCCCGGCGGCCGGGACCTGGGCGATGGTGACGTGGATGGTGCCCTCGGTGATCCCGTACATGTTGACGAAGACCGCGGGCAGCCGCTGCGGGTCGACCAGCAGGGCCAGCCGGGACCAGCTGAGCGCCTCTCCCGCCAGTACCACGTACCGCACCGGGGAGGTGCCCCGGCCGAGCGTGTCGAAGAACGGCGGCAGCAGCCGGTACAGGGCGCCGGGAGTGAGGCTGAGCACCGTCACCCGCTCGTCGTGCACCAGCCGGGCCAGCCGCGGCGGGTCGACCAGGTCGGCCTGGTCGGCGATCACCAGGCGGGCGCCGGAGGAGAGCGCGCCCCACATCTCCCAGACCGAGACGTCGAAGGAGAAGGAGTGGGCGCCCAGCCAGCGGTCGCCGGGGCCGGTCTCCAGGCCGGCCGGGGTCGGGTCGCAGAGCGCGTTCAGGCCACGGTGACGGACCATCACGCCCTTGGGGACGCCGGTGGATCCGGAGGTGAAGATGAGGTAGGCGAGGTCGTCCGGCTCGGGCCGTGCCGCGGGCGCGGGTCCCGGGCCGTCCAGTGTGCGGGCGTCCAGCAGGGCCCGCTCCCCGGCCAGGCCGCGGGCCAGTTCGAGGGTGTCCGGTTCGACCAGCAGGGTGGCGGGCGTGGCGCCGGCCAGGATCAGTTCCAGTCGCTGCCTCGGGTACTCGGGGTCGAGCGGCACGTACACCCCGCCGGCCTTCCACACACCGAGGATCGCGGCGCCCACGGCCGGCGAGCGGCCGAGCAGCAGGCCCACCCGCTCGCCCCGGGCGAGACCGTTGGCGGCCAGCCCGGCGGCGATCCGGTCGGACCAGCCGTCCAGCTCGCCGTACGTCACCCGGGCGTCCCGGTGCACCAGCGCCACGGCGTCCGGGGTGCGGGCGGCATGGCCGCGGAACGCGTCCAGCACGGAGGGGTGCCCGGCGGGCCGCTCGGGAACCGGCGGGTTCCACCCGGCGGTGAGCCGGTGGTGCTCCTGCGGCGAGACCAGGCCGGGCTCACCGTCACCGACCACCGCCGCCAGCAGGGTGTGGTACTGCTCCAGCAGCCGCTCGGCGGTGGCCCGTTCGAACAGCTCGGTGGAGAACTCGGCGCGCAGGAACGGCGCCCCGGTCGAGACGTCCACGGTCAGCGCGAGGTCGAACTTGGCGGCCTCGATCTCCACGTCCACCTCGGTGGTCCGCAACCCGGCGAACTCCGGCACGGTGAAGGTGAAGTTCTGCACCGTCAGCATGGTCTGGAACAGCGGGGCGTGGCTGAGCTGCCGCTCCTCCCCGACGGCCTGCACGATCTGCTCGAACGGCACGTCCTGGTGGCCGAGCGCGGTCAGCGCGGTGCGCCAGGTGCGGGTGGTCAGCTCGGCGAAGTCCGGGTCGCCGGACAGGTCGACCCGGATCGGCAGGGTGTTGACCAGGCAGCCGACCAGCCGCTCCTCGGCCTCGTCCAGCCGGTTGGCCACCGGAACGCCGATCACCACCTCCTGCTGGCGGGTGTAGCCGGCCAGCAGCTTGGCGTACGCGGTGAGCGCCACACCGAACAGGGTGGTGCCGCGCTCCTTCGCCCAGGCGGTGAGCCGGGCGACCAGATCCGGGTCGAGCGGCCGGCGCAGCACCGCGCCGGCGAAGCTCAGCACGCTCGGCCGGGGGTGATCGGTGTGCAGGGTCAGCTGGGGAGCGCCGGAGAGCAGCCGGCGCCAGTTCTCCAGGCGGCGGGTGTTCTTCGACCAGAGCGCGCGCTGCGCCTCGGCGTAGTCCAGGTAGCTGGGGCCGGCCGGTGCGCCCGCGCCGGTGCCGTACTCCTCGGCCAGGTCGTCCAGCAGCAGGCCGACCGCCCAGCCGTCGCAGGCGATGTGGTGCACCAGCACCACCAGGGCGTGCTGGTCCCGGTCCCAGGAGACGAGGTGGGCGCGCAGCACCCGGCCGCCGGCCAGGTCGAACGGGCGGGCGGCCTCGGCGGCCACCAGCTCGCGCAACTGCGCGTCCTGCCCGGCGCGGTCGGCGGGGCCGCCGTCGTGCAGGGCGATCTCCGGCTCCGTGTCCTCGATCACCCGCTGGACCAGCTCGCCGTCGCGCACCGCGAATCCGGTCCGCAGGACCTCGTGCTTGGCGGCCACCCGGCGCAGCGCGCCGCTCAGCGCCGCGCGGTCGAGGCCGCCCTCCATGCGCAGCGCGAACGCCACCACGTAGGCGGGGTTGCCCGGCTGGAGTTCGTTGAGGAAGTAGAAGCGCTCCTGGGCGAAGGAGGCGCGTGCGGTGCGGGTCATACCGGTTCCTCCGTCTCCACGGGGGTGTCCCGCGCGGCGGCGAGGCCCGCCATCGCCTTGGCGCTGCGCCGGGCGGCCGGCCCGATCAGCAGTGCGGCGCCGGCCACCAGCGCGGCGATCGCCGCCCAGCCCCAGAAGCCCTGGGCGATGACCAGGCCGGAGAAGAGCACCGGGCCGGCCACGTTCTGGGTCGCCACGTGCAGGTCGAAGGCGCCCAGGTACTCGCCCTCGGCGTGTTTGGGGGCGAGGCCGAGGGCCAGGCCCCAGGCGGACGCGGACTGCATCACCTCGGCCACCGACAGGGCCAGCACGGTGGCGACGATCGCGGCCACCGCGAGCGCGGTGTGGTGCCAGACGGCGGTCAGCGACACGGCGAGGCAGCCGGCCGCGATCCACAGGCCGGCCTTGCGGCCGGTGGCGGCGGCGCCGGTCAGCGTCTCGGCGCCCTTGCTGGCCCGGACCTGGAAGAGGATCACGAACCCGGTGTTGATCACCAGCAGCAGCGGGACCAGGAAGGGCCGCACCTCGGTCCGGTTGATCGTCCACAGCGGCAGGACCACCATGAGCAGGCTGATGTGCGAGGCGAGCAGCGCGGAGAGACCGACGACGCTCAGGTAGCGCAGGTCGCGGATCGCGCCGAACGGGCGGGGGCGGCGGGCGGCGGGGCTGGGCGCGCCGGCCGGCAGCCGGGTCGCCAGGGCGGCCGCGGAGCCGAGCAGCACCGCCGAGCCGACCGGGATCAGCACCAGCAGTCGCGAGCTGAGCGCGGCGAGCGCCGCGATCCCGATGCCGACGCTGAAGCCGATGTTGAACATCGACCGCATCATGGCGTTCAGCCGGACCCGCTCCCCGTCGGGGACGAGGGTGGCGACCATGGCGCTCTCGGTGGGGCCGGTGCCGTAGTCGAGGAAGGCGATCAGGACCACCAGGACGTAGAACCCCGCCGCGTCGGAGACCACCGAGTACAGGCCGAACCCGAGCGCGACCGCCGCGAACAGCGCGCACAGCAGGGTCCGTTTGGGCATCCGGTCGGCGATCATGCCGAACAGGACCGAGGAGACCAGCCCCGCGAAGCCCGCGGCGGACAGGCCGATGCCGACCTGGCCGGCGGAGAGCCCGACGTGCAGGGTGAAGTAGACGACGCTGCCGCTGATGAAGACGCCCTTGCCGGTGGCTCCGGCGAAGCGGATGGCCAGCAGGCGGCGGCGCAGCGGGTCGGCGGGGATCAGCCGGGCGAGCCGGCCGGCGGGCACCGTGTCGTTGCCGCTCACGTCAGTACTCACCGCGCCCGAACGCGAGCAGCTCGGAGGCCCGCTCGGGGCTGGGGGAGCGGGACGCGCCGAGCGGGGCCATCGCCCGGCACCAGGCGTCCAGCCGGTCGACGTCCAGCCCCGCCTCGCGGGCGAGTTCGTCGCGCCGCCACACCATGGTGGCCCGGTCCCGGCCCTCCAGGACGTAGTCGGCGGCGTCGAAGCAGCGCTCGCCGGCGCAGGCGATCGGGCTGCGGGCGACCAGGCCCCGGGTGTCGCTGGCCAGGACGTTGCCCAGGTGCAGGTCACCGTGGAGCAGCACCCGGTCGGCCGGGTCGGCGAGCAGTTCGGCGCAGATCCGGCGGGAGGCGGTGCAGTCCAGGCCGCCGCGCTCGGTCCAGCCGTACATCAGCTCCAGCCAGTCGGTGATCCGGCGCGGCGAGGCGTCCGGGTCACCGGCCTCGTGCAGCTCGGTGAGGAAGCGGGCGTAGTCGGCCGGTGCGGGCTGTTCGGGCAGGTCCTCCACCGGAGTCCCGGGGTGCACGGCCTCCAGCAGGGCGGCGCCGCGGGCGGTGGCGAGCACCTCCGGCACCCGCCCGCTGGGCGCGAACTGATGGAGCATCGCGACCTCCTCGGCCAGCGCGTAGGAGTCGGCGGCGAGCTTCAGGCTCGCCGCGCCGCGCGGTCCGGTGCAGGCCAGCACCACGGAGGAGACCCCCGAGGTGAAGTCGGTCTCGACATCGGCGCCGATCTCCAGCTCCCACTCCCGGGCCAGGGTCGCCACCTGGCCGGGCAGGGCGCCCAGCCAGCGGTGGTTGACCCTGCCGGTGCGGGCGTAGTCGGCGATCGCCTGGAATCTCGCGGTTATCTCTTCCAGATCAAGCAACGGGGATCATCACCAATCGGCAAGCGGCGGACGATCTTTGACGCGATCAACGCCGACAGCCTGGCGGAGACCCGTTCAAGCCGGATGGAAGCCGCGTGCAAGTTCCGTTCAAAAGAGGCTCCTGATGCGTCGGTTCTTGACGGGAAGTGTTCAAGATGGCTTCAATCTCAGTCATAACCGTGCAGTTTCTGGGGAGATATGGTGGCTGGAGCGATCTGGTTCGGCCTCCTGGGGCCTCTTGAGATACGCGTCGCGGGAGCCGCGGTCATGGTGCCGTCGCGGGTCCGGATCCTGTTGGCGAGCCTGCTGTGCCGCCCCAACCAGACGGTGGGCGTGACCGAACTGGCCGACGCGGTGTGGAGCAACCAGCCACCGCGCGCCGCCACCACCACCCTGCGCAGCCACGTACTGCGGCTGCGCCGGCTGCTGGGGGAGGCGGCCGAGCGGGTCGAGACCACCGGATCCGGCTACCGGATCGGGGTGGACCCGCAGACCGAGCTGGACGCCACCATCTTCACCGCGCAGAGCGAATCCGCCCGCGGCGCCGCCCGGAGCGAGGACTGGCAGACCGTCTCCCGCTCGGCCACCGCCGCCCTGGAACTGTGGCGCGGAGCGCCGCTGTCCGACGTACCCTCGGATCCGCTGCACCGGGACGAGGTGCCGGGCTGGCTGGAGGCCCGCGTCGAGCTCACCGAACTCGCCGCCTGCGCCGACCTGCGGCTCGGCCGCACCGCCGAGGCGATCCGGGTCCTGCGGCGGCTGGCCGCCGAGGAGCCGCACCGGGAGGGCGTGCACGCGCTGCTGATCGAGGCCCTGGCGGCCGCCGGGCGGCGCGCCGAGGCACTCGAGGTCTACCGCCGGATGCGCGCGGCACTCGCCGCCGATCTCGGCATCGAACCCGGTCCACAGATCGCCGCCGTGCACCAGCGGGTGCTCGGGTCGGGCGGCGCCACGCCCCCTCCGGGCGCCCGCCGGGCGCCCGCCCCCGCCGCGTCCGCCGAACCGACCCGCCGCTCCCCGCCCGTCCCGGTCACCGTGCTCCGCCAACTCCCCGCCGACCTGGCCACCTTCACCGGGCGGAGCGCCGAACTCGCCGCGCTGCTGGACGCGGCCACCGGGCCGGCCGGGTCCCCCGCCACCGTCCAGGTCACCGCGATCGAGGGGATGGCCGGCGTCGGCAAGACCCGGCTCGCCGTCCGCGCGGCCCACGAACTCGCCCGGGCCGGCCGGTTCAGCCAGCTCCAGCTCTACGTCAACCTGCGCGGCTTCGACCCGGACCACCGCCCGCTCGACCCGTCCGACGTGCTGGACGGGCTGCTGGGCGCCCTCGGCGTGGACGGGTCCCGCGTCCCGGCCGGGCTGGACGCCCGCGCCGCGCTGTTCCGCGACCGCCTGCACGGCCGCGAGGCGCTGCTGCTGCTCGACAACGCCGCCGACGAACCGCAGGTCCGCCCGCTGGTTCCGGCCGGGCCGGGCTGCCTGGTCCTGGTCACCAGCCGCCGCCGGCTGGCCGGCCTGGACGGCGCGAACGCCCTGCCGCTCGACCCGCTCAGCCCGCCGGAGGCCGTCGCCCTGCTGGCCGCCACCGCCGGGCCCGACCGGATCGCCGCCGCCCCGGAGGCCGCGGAGCGCATCGCCGGGCTCTGCGGCCGCCTCCCGCTCGCCCTCGCCCTCGCCGCCTCCCGGCTGCGCGCCCGCCCCGCCTGGGGCCTGTCCGACCTCGCCGAACACCTCGAACACGGCGGCATCCGGGCGATCGTGGCGGGCGACCGCTCGCTCCGCACCGCCTTCGACCTCTCCTACCAGGGCCTGCCGGAAGCGGCCCGGAGGTTCTTCCGGCTGCTCGCCGTCCACCCGGGCCGCGACTACACCGCCCGTTCCGCCGCCGACCTCGCCGCCCTCGATCCGGCCTCCGCGCGCGAGGCACTGGAGGCGCTGGTCGACGAGAACCTGCTGACCCAGGACCGGCCCGAGCACTACCGGCTGCACGACCTCCTGCACGCCTTCGCCGTCGAGACCGCCGCCGGGCACCCGGGAGCGGAGGAAACTTCCGCCGGGGTGTCCCTGAGCTGACCCGAGGCGGTCACCGACCGGGCCCTCGCCGCCCTGCTCCCGGCCCTCCCGCTCGGCCCGGTGCTCGCCCCCCATGCAGCAACCGGGCATCCTCACCATGCCCCGGCCCGGCCTCGACCTCGCCCATGGCGCCCGGACCTGGACCTGGCGGGAACACGCCGGCCCCACCACCTGGACGGCCTACGCCACGACCCCTCCCCGACCCACCGACCAGGCCCTCGGCCCCGTCCCCGAAGCCCCCGCCGGCTACCTCCAGCCGGCCCCCGAACCCACCTGAGGCGGCACCGGCGCCCGCCCCGGGACGGTGGCCGGATCACGGGGATCCGGGCCGTCCGGTCCGGGGCGGGCGCCGTCCGTCAGCGGAGCTGGAGGGACCACTCCTGCTTCCAGCCGCCCTCGCAGGTCCACACGCCGAGCTGCTTGTGGTCGGAGTCGAGGGTGAGGCAGTCGTCGTCGGAGATCTGGATCCGGTACCTGCCGTTGCCGACGCCGACGAACTGCCACTTCTGGTTGGAGGTGTTGCCCCAGGCCTGCTGCTCGGCGACGTAGGTCTCGGGGTTCTCGGTGAGGTTGTAGCCGAGGTCGTTGACGATCCGGTAGCGGTCGCCGCCCAGGGGCTTGATCGTCCAGGTGGAGCCCTTGTAGCCGAGGATCCCGCCCAGCACCGGCGCGCCCCAGCTCGCGGTCTCGGTCGGGGCCGTCGCGCCGAGGCCGTTGTCGAGCTTCAGGAACAGCGGCCGCTCGGTCGGGACGGTGGTGCTGCCACCGCCGGTGCCGCCGCCCGTCGGGGGCTTCGTGGGGTCGGTCGGCTTCGTCGGGGTGCCGGGCTCGCCCGGGACGACGACGCCGCCGGAGGCGGATTCGAGCACCCACTCCTGCTGCCATCCGCGCTTGCACGTCCACACGCCGAGCTGCTTGAAGTCGGAGTCGTGGGCGAGGCAGTCGTCGTCGGAGATCCGGATCTGGTAGCGGCCGTTGCCGACCGCGTAGAGCTCCCACTTCTGCTTGGAGGAGTTGCTCCACGGCTGGAGTTCGGCCAGGTAGCCGCCGCTCTCGGTGAGCTCCAGCCCGTAGGAGCTGGTGATCCGGTAGCGGCCGCCGCCCACG
The DNA here is from genome assembly GCF_040296005.1 of Kitasatospora sp. NPDC002551. NCBI lineage: Bacteria > Bacillati > Actinomycetota > Actinomycetes > Kitasatosporales > Streptomycetaceae > Kitasatospora > Kitasatospora sp. NPDC002551. Next base: position 53,522 of record NZ_JBEOWI010000049.1, read on the forward strand.
GAGGTGAGCTTCCACTTGGACTCGTTGCCGCCCCGGATCCCGGGGACGACGGACGCGCCGGCCGAACCGCCGACCGGGAGGGCGCCGAGCCCGTTGTCGAGCTTGAGGGTGACGTCGGCGCCGTTGCCGGGCGTGCCCGGGTCGGTGGTCGGCGGGGTGCCGCCCCAGGCCCAGTTCTGGTTGGGCGCGTCCCGCTTGTCCTCGGAGCCGCAGGCCCAGGCGGTGACCTTGCTGCCGTTGGCGGTGCGGCCGTCGAAGTCGTCGACGCAGACGTCCCTGGAACGGTCGTCCAGGTCCGTCAGGTGCCGCAGCCCGCCGCTGGGGGACATGTGCCAGCGCTGGCCGGGGATCTCCAGGCAGTCCCAGATCTGGAGCCTGTTCCCGTTCGCGGCCCTGTTGTCCGCGAGGTCGAGGCACTTGCCGTTGGCCGCGCGGAGCTTGTAGCCGTTGTACGTCCACTTCTGGGCGTCGCCGCCGTTGCACTCCCACAGCTGCACGGGGGTGCCGTTCGCGGTGCCGTTGCCGCTGACGTCCAGGCAGGCGTGGTAGCCCGGGGCCGCGGAGTCCGGGGTCAGGCTGCCGGTCCTGCTGCCGTAGCCGGAGCGGGCGGGGAAGTGGATGGTGCGCACGTCGCCGTCGCACTTGTAGGGCCGCGCGGTGCCGGACCGGCAGGTCCACGGCTCCTTCTTGACGCTGTCGCCGTCGTTGCCGACGAACGCCCAGTTCATGTAGCCGCCGTCGCCCCGGTTGCGGAACGTCGACTCGCCCTGGAACACCCAGATCCGGAACTTGTCGTAGCCGGAGGGCTCCTTCTGCTCCTTGTCCATGAAGTGGTTGAGCTTGTAGGTGGTGTCGAGCAGCACGCCCTTCATGTCGGCCTTGTGCTCGTTCGTGAACCACTCGGTGTCGTACAGGTCGGTGCCCACCGTCTTGAACACCATGACGTTGAATCCCGGGAACTTCTCGCTCAGCTTCGACGCCGTGTTCTGGGTGAACTGCGCGTTGTCCAGCTTGTTCGCGTTGGCGGCGCTGCGCATGAGCTTGATCGTGTCGAAGGCCGAGGTGATCAGCGAGGTCATGCAGTTGCCGCCACCGGGCACGGCCGGGGTCCCACAGGTCTTGTCCACGGGCATGCCGGCGGCGGCCGGTGCGGCCTGGGCCTGCACGGCCGGTCCGGACAGCACGGCGACCGCGGCGAGCCCGCAGGCGAAGGCGCGTTTCAGGCGGGACAGCGGTTTCATCTCGGAATCGTCTTCCTTCTCGAATCGGAGACCGGTTTCGTCTCGACGGAGAAGGACGATAGATCGGGGAAATCCGCCGTCCCGTGTGCCCTGACGGCATCCATACGCCGGGGCCCGGCGTTCTGCCCTTTCGTGCACCGACCAGGCCGGACCGGCTTCTCGCGCACCGGGTGGGCACCGCGCCGGTCGTGCCGGACGGCCCTCTGACGCCGCCTCCTCCCGGCCACCCGCACCGCGGGCGGCCGGGAGGAGGGTCACCCGGCGAGGGCGGCGCGGAACTCCAGGGCGAGGGCGAGGAACTCGTCCGCGGAACGCGCGGTGTGGTGCAGGTCGAGCAGCGGCTCGGCGCCCAGCTGCCGCATCGCGTCGGCGAAGTAGTCGGCGATCTGCCCGATCGTGCCGCGCCGCGGGACCTGCTCCGCGGGTACGGGCGTGGCGGTGATCACCGGGTTGGCCCGCAGGATCAGACGCAGCGCCCGCGGGTCCCGCCCGGCGGCGCGGGCGGCGCCGTGGAGGCGATCCCGGATCCCGTGCAGCGCGGGAACCGGCAGGCCGACGCCGAGCCAGCCGTCGGCGCGCCGTCCGACCCGCTCCAGTGCGGCCGCGCTGAACCCGCCGAGCAGGACGGGCGGGCGCGGCCGCTGGACCGGGAGGGCCAGCACCGTCGACGGCGGGACGGTCCACAGCGCGCCGGTGTGCCGGACGTCCTCGCCACCCGCCCAGAGCGCCTCCAGCACGTCCAGGGTCTCCTCCAGCCGGGCCGCCTTGCCCTCCCAGGGGACGCCGACCGCCTGGTACTCGTCCTTGGACCAGCCGAGCCCGATGCCGACGTCCAGCCGGCCGCCGCTGACCCGGTCGACGGTGGTCAGGGTGCGGGCGAGCAGCGCCGGCGGCTGCCAGAGGGCGTTGAGCGTGCTGGTGCCCAGCCGCGCCCGGCGGGTGGCGCCGGCGGCCACCGTCAGCAGGGTCAGGGGGTCGAGGAAGGTGCGGAATCCGTCCGGGACCGTGCCGTCCCCGCCGGGGTAGTGGTTCTGCGGGTCGTTGGGGACCAGGATGCGGTCGCCCGTCCAGAGGTGGTCGTAGCCGGCGGCTTCGGCCTCGGCGGCGACCCGGGCGGTCAGGGCGGGGTCGGCGAAGGCGCCGTACTGGGGGAGGGCGAGTCCGATGGGCATGGGCGTGCACACCTTTCGTCGGGTTTTCCCGGGATTCCGGTGCTCGGGAAGCCGGCGGGCGGCGTCCCGGGCGCGTTCCCCGGGTGACGGCCACCACTATGGCGCGGTGCGGTCGACGAACGGTCCGCGGACGGTCGACGCGGGCGCGACGGCACCGGGCCGCCACGAACGACGTCGCCGAGGTGCTCGGGCGATCCCCGGTGGGGGTCGACCGTGTGCCCGGGAACATTCCCGGTCCGAAGTCGTGGGTCCGATGGGCTCGCGGTCGGCCGGAAAGCCTTTCGGCTTCGATGTCCGGTCGAATGTTCGGGGGTAGGGGAATTCGGGATTCCGGTCGGCTCGGGATTGCCTCGCCGAGTGACGGGAGTGACTGCGGTGAATTGGCACCGAACGACAGTTCGTTACCGGGATGTTTCCTTCACATCGGAATCGGACGCATGAGTCCGATGTTCGGGGCGGCGGGATCCGGACCGGTGCACTCATCAGGTGATCGCATTTCTGCAGTTCCAGGCCTTGGTGTGGGAGAGCATCGGGTGGCCGGGAGTGACGTCAGTCTCCTTCCACGGCGTCCGGCTGGCCGAAACCAGACGCTTGCGGATCGTCGATGGCCCGATTCAGAGTTCTGCCTGCCCGCGCTCGCCCGCAAATCGACTCTGGACGTGATGGAACGGTATGGCCGATTCGGATGCTGTCGCGATCGTCGGTTTCGCCTGCCGCGTGGCGGGAGCAAGCACCCCGGACCGGTTCTGGGAACTCCTGCGCACCGGCGTCGATTCCGTCCGTGAATTCCCCGACGGCCGGCGCGCCGCGACACCGCCGGAACGCCCCGGTGTCACGGTTGCCGCCGACCGCGCGGAGCGGCCCCGGCGCGGTGGCTACCTGGACGAGGTCAGCGGCTTCGACCCGGAGTTCTTCGGCATCGGTCCGGGCGAGGCGGCGCTCATGGACCCGCAGCAGCGGCTCATGCTCGAACTGTGCTGGGAGGCCCTGGAACACGCGGGCGTCCCGCCGCACGGGCTGAGCGGCGGCCCGGTCGGCGTGTTCGCCGGGGCGATCTGGGACGACTACGCGGTGCTGCTGCGCCGCGCGGGCATCGCGGCCGGTGCGCGCCAGGTGACCGGCCTGCACCGCAGCATGATCGCCAACCGGGTCTCCTACGCGCTCGGCCTGCGCGGCCCCAGCATGACGGTCGACGCGGCCCAGGCGTCCTCGCTGGTCGCGGTGCACACGGCCTGCGAGAGCCTGCGGCGCGGGGAGTCCGAACTCGCCCTGGCCGGCGGCGTCAACCTCGACCTCGTCCCCGACGGCCCGGGCGAGGCGGGCAAACTGGGCGGACTCTCCCCGGACGGCCGGTGCTTCACCTTCGACGCGCGCGCCAACGGCTACGTGCGCGGCGAGGGCGGCGCGGTCGTCGTGCTCAAGCCGCTGGCCCGCGCGCTCGCCGACGGCGACACCGTGTACTGCGTGGTGGCGGGCAGCGCGATGAACCACGACGGCGGCGGCGCGGCGCTCACCTCGCCCGAGGCCGCGGCGCAGGAGCAGGTGATCCGCGCGGCCCACCGCCGGGCCGGATTCCGCCCGGCCGACGTGCAGTACGTCGAACTGCACGGCACCGGAACCCCCGTGGGCGACCCGGTGGAGGCGGCCGCCCTCGGCGCCGCGCTCGGCACCGGCCGCCCGGCCGGCGCGCCGCTGCGGGTCGGCTCGGTGAAGACCAACCTCGGGCACCTGGAGGGCGCGGCCGGAATCGTCGGGCTGGTCAAGACGGTCCTGGCGATCCGCCACCGGGAGCTGCCGCGCAGCCTCAACTACGAGACCCCGAACCCCCGCATCCCGCTGGGGGAGCTCGGCCTGCGTGTCCAGGACACGACGGGTGCCTGGCCGAGGCCCGGGCAGCGGCTGGTCGCCGGGGTGAGCTCCTTCGGCATGGGCGGCACCAACTGCCACGTGGTGCTGGCGGAAGGGCCGGCCGGTGGAAGCGAGCAGGCCTCGGCGGCAGCGGCCGACGGTCCTGCCGAGCCGGCCGCGAACCCCGGGGCCCCTGTCCTCGTCCCGCTCTCCGGGACGACGCCCGAGGCGGTACACGCCCAGGCCGACCGCCTGCACGCACACCTGCTGCGGCACCCCGAGGTCGAGCCGGCGCACCTCGGCTGGTCGGCCGCCACCACCCGGAGCCACCTCGCCGCCCGCGCCGTCGTCCTCGCCCCCGACCGCGCGGGGCTGCTGGCCGGCCTCGACGCGCTGCGCACCGCGGGCGCGGCCCCCGGTGTGGTGAGCGGTGAGGTCAGGCCCGGCCGCACCGCCTTCCTGTTCGCCGGCCAGGGCAGCCAGCGCCCCGGTATGGGCCGCGAACCGTACGACCGTTTCCCCGAGTTCGCCGCCGCCTTCGAGGAGGTCTGCCGGCACCTCGACCCGCACCTGCCGCGCCCGCTGCGCGAGGTGCTGTTCGCGCCCGAGGGCAGCCCGGAGGCGGAACTCGTCCACCGCACCGAGTTCACCCAGCCCGCGCTCTTCGCCCTCGGGGTGGCGCTGCACCGGCTGCTGGCGCGCTGGGGCGTCGTCCCCGACCTGCTGCTCGGCCACTCGATCGGTGAACTCACGGCCGCGCACGTGGCCGGCGTCCTCGACCTGCCCGACGCCTGCGCCCTGGTGGCCGCCCGGGGCCGGCTGATGCAGCAACTGCCCGCCGGTGGCGCGATGCTGGCGGTCCGCCTGGCCGAGGCCGAGGTCATCGAGGCGCTCGCGGACCTGGGGGACCGGGTCGCGGTCGCGGCCGTGAACGGGCCGGCGGCCACCGTCGTCTCCGGCGACGAGGAGGCCGTCCTCGCCCTCGGGGAGCGGTGGCGGGCGCAGGGCCACAAGGTCCGGCGGCTGCGGGTCGGCCACGCCTTCCACTCGGCGCGGATGGAGCCGATGCTCGACGCCTTCGCGCGGGTCGCGCGGGGGCTGACCTTCCGTCCGCCGACGACGCCCGTGGTGTCCAACCTGACCGGCCGCACGGCGTCCGAGGAGGAGCTGTGCTCGCCCGACTACTGGGTGCGCCAGGTGCGCGGGGCGGTGCGCTTCGGCGACGGCGTCGACCGGCTGCGCGAGGCCGGCGCGACCGTCCTGGTCGAACTCGGGCCGGACGGCAGCCTGTCCGCGCTGGCCCGGGAGTGCCCGGTGCCCGAGGGCGGCGAGGCCTTCGCGACCGTCGCCACCCTGCGGGCCGGCCGGCCGGAGGCGGACGCCCTGGCCGAGACCGCCGCCCGGCTGCACACCCTGGGCGCCGCGCTCGACTGGACCGCGCTGTTCGAGGCCCGGGCGCGGCGGCGGGTCGAGCTGCCCACCTACGCGTTCCGGCGCACGCCGCACTGGCTGCGCGCCGCCGCGCCCGAGGACGTCGCGCCCGAGGATGCAGCTCCTGAGAACGCCGCTCCCGAGGCGCAGGCAGCGCGGGCACCCCGGGCGCCGCAGGCCTCGCCGCTCGCCCGCCGGATCGCCGGGCTGCCGGAGGCCGACCAGGCGCGCGTGGTGCTGGACCTGGTCCGCTCGCACGCGGCCGCCGTGCTCGGCCACGCCACCAGGGACACCGTCCGCGCGGACCTCGCCTACCGTGAGTCGGGACTCGACTCGCTCGCCACCGTCGAGCTCCTCCAGCGGCTGTCCGCCGCGACCGGCCTCGACCTGCCCGCGAGCGCCGGCTACGACCACCCGACGCCCGCCGACCTCGCCCGCCACCTGCGTTCCCGGGCCCTGGCACTGCCCGCGCCGGAGCGGCGGGCCGAGCGGGCCGAGCCGTCCCCGGCGGCCGACCGGGACGGCGACCCGATCGCCGTCGTCGCCATGGGGTGCCGCTTCCCCGGCGGCGCCCGCACCCCCGAGCAGCTGTGGCGCCTGGCCGCCGAGGGCGTGGACGCCATCGGAGCGTTCCCCCGGGACCGCGGCTGGGACCTCGACCGGCTGCACCGGACCTCCCCGGACGGGCTCGGGAGCACGTATGTGCGCGAGGGCGGATTCCTCGACGGCGCGGGGGAGTTCGACGCCGAGTTCTTCGGCATCAGCCCGCGCGAGGCCCTCGCGATGGACCCGCAGCAGCGCCTGCTGCTGGAGACCTCCTGGGAGACCCTGGAGCGCGCCGGGCTCGACCCCGCCGGGCTGCGCGGCGACCGCGTCGGGGTGTTCGTCGGCGCCACGGCGCAGGACTACGGCCCGCGCATGCACCAGCCCGTCGACGGCCTGGACGGCTACCTGCTCACCGGCACCACCCCGAGCGTCGCCTCCGGCCGGATCGCCTATGAGCTCGGCCTCGAAGGCCCCGCCGTGACCGTGGACACCGCCTGCTCCTCCTCGCTCGTCGCCGTGCACCTGGCCGCCCAGGCCCTGCGCAACGGCGAGTGCACGCTGGCCCTCGCGGGCGGTGCCACCGTGATGGCCGAGCCCGGGATGTTCGTCGAGTTCGCCCGGCAGCGCGGCCTCGCCCCGGACGGCCGCTGCAAGCCGTTCTCCGCCGACGCCGACGGCACGGCGTGGGCCGAGGGCGTCGGCGTCGTCCTCCTGGAGCGGCTGTCGGACGCCCGGCGCCACGGCCACCCGGTGCTCGCCCTGGTGGTCGGCTCGGCCGTCAACCAGGACGGTGCCAGCAACGGCCTCAGCGCCCCCAACGGGTCGGCCCAGCAGCGGGTGATCCGGCAGGCGCTGGGCTCCGCCGGCCTGGTGCCCGCGGACGTCGACGTGGTCGAGGCGCACGGCACCGGCACCGCCCTCGGCGACCCGGTCGAGGCACACGCCCTGCTCGCCGTCTACGGCGCCGACCGCGCTCCCGAACACCCCCTGCTGCTCGGCTCGGTGAAGTCCAACATCGGCCACACCCAGGCCGCGGCCGGGGTCGCCGGGCTGATCAAGACCGTCCTCGCGATGCGGCACGGGCTGGTGCCCGGCGTGCTGCACCTGCGCGAGCCCTCGCCGAAGGTGCGCTGGGCGGACGGCGCGGTCACCGTGCCGGCGACCGCGACCCCGTGGCCCTCGCCCGCCGGTCCCGAACGCCCCCGGCGGGCCGGCGTCTCCTCGTTCGGCATCAGCGGCACCAACGCGCACGTCATCGTCGAGCAGGCGCCGGCGGAAACCGGGCAGGCGCCGGAGACCGAGGGCGGCGGGTACCCGGACCTGCCCGTGCCGCTCACCGTCTCCGGCCGCACCGAGGCCGCGCTGCGCGACCAGGCCGGCCGACTGGCCCGGCACCTGGCCGCCGCCGAAGCGGGAACGACCGCGCCGGCCGGTGGGGCCGCCCGGAACGCGCTCGCCCACGCCCTGCTGCGCAGCCGGACCAGGTTCGACCACACCGCCGTCGTCCTCGCCCGCACGCGGGCCGACGCGCTGCGCGGGCTGACCGCGCTCGCCCAGGGCGAGCCGGCCGACAACCTCGTCCGGGCCCAGTCCACCGCCCGCGGCGCGACCGCCCTGGTGTTCCCCGGGCAGGGCTCGCAATGGGCCGACATGGCCGTCGAACTCCTCGACGCCTCACCGGTGTTCGCGGCCGAGCTGGACGCCTGCGCGGCGGCGCTGGCCCGCTGGACCGACTGGTCGCTGCACGACGTCCTGCGCGGCCGGCCGGGCGCGCCCGACCTGTCCCGGGTCGACGTCGTCCAGCCCGTGCTGTTCGCCGTCATGGTCGCGCTGGCCGGACTGTGGCGGGCCGCCGGCGTCGAACCGAGCGCCGTCGTCGGCCACTCGCAGGGCGAGATCGCCGCCGCGTACGTCGCGGGCGCGCTCACCCTGGACGACGCGGCCAAGGTGGTCGCCCTGCGCAGCCGCGCCCTGGTCGACCTGGCCGGCACCGGCGGCATGGTCTCCGTGCCGCTGCCCGCCGGGGAGACCGGCGCACTCCTCGCGCCCTGGGACGGCAGGATCGGCATCGCCGCCCGCAACGGCCCCGCCACCACCGTCGTCTCCGGGGACGCCGCCGCCCTCGACGCCCTCCTCGCCCACTGCGAGCGGACCGGCGTGCGCGCCCGCCGGATCCCGGTGGACTACGCCTCGCACTCGGCGCACGTCGAACCGCTGCGCGAACCGCTGCTCGCCGCGCTCGCCGACCTCACGCCCCGCGCCGCGCGGATCGCCTTCTACTCGACCGTCACCGGTGGGCCGCTGACCGACACCACCACGCTCGACGCCGACTACTGGTACCGCAACCTGCGCCAGGAGGTCCGCTTCGAGCCCGCCGTGCGCGCCCTGCACGCGGACGGCCACCGGCTGTTCGTCGAGGCGAGCCCGCACCCCGTCCTCAAGATCGGCACCCAGGAGACGCTGGACGCCTGCGGCACGGAGGGCCCCGGCGGCACGGCCATCGGCACCCTGCGGCGCGACCACGGCGGCCTCGGACAGTTCCTCACCGCCGTCACCGAGGCGATGGTCCACGGGGCGGAGCCCGACCCCGACGCGCTGATCCCCGGCGACCACCGCGGCCGGCACGTCGACCTGCCCACCTACGCCTTCCAGCGCCGCCGCTACTGGCTGACCGCCGGGTCCGCGCAGTCCCGCCCCGCCGACCTCGGCCTCGACGCCGTCGACCACCCGCTGCTCGGCGCCGTCACCACGGCCCCGGACGGCACCACCCTGGTCACCGGCCGGCTCTCCGCGGACACCCTGCCCTGGCTGCCCGACCACGCGGTCACCGGCACGGTCGTGCTGCCCGGCACGGCCTTCCTCGACCTCGTGCTCCGGGCGGGCGCGCTCGCCGGCTGCCCGGGCGTCGAGGAGCTCACCCTGGAGGCCCCGCTGGTCCTGCCCGACACCGGGCGCACGCAGCTGCGGGTGGCCGTCGCCCCCGCCGACCCGGCGGGCCGGCACGCCGTCACCGTGGACTCCCGGCCGTCCGTGCCCGAGGGCGAACCGGGCGAGGAGTCCGCGGAGCGGCCCTGGACGCGGCACGCCTCCGGTGCGCTGACGGCCGCCGGGGATCGCATCGCGGTTGCGGTGGAGGGGAGTTGGCCGCCACCGGGCGGCGAGCCGGTTGACCTCGCCGAGGCCTACGAGCGTCTCGACCGGCTCGGCTACGGCTACGGCCCGTGGTTCCAGGGCCTCACCGCCGCCTGGCACGCGGGAGACCACCTGTACGCCGAGGTCCGCCTGCCCGCCGAAGCCGGCCGGGGCGATGCCGCGCACGGCGTCCATCCCGCCCTGCTCGATGCCGCGCTCCACCCGCTGCTGCTGGCCGACGCCGACGCCGCCGGGGCGGCGGCCGGTGCGGCCCCGCGCATCCCGTTCTCCTTCACCGACGTGCGGCTGCACGCCACCGGCGCGACCGCGCTGCGCGTCCGGCTGTCGCCCGCGCCGGACGGCACCACCGCCCTCGCCGTCGAGGACCCCACCGGGGCGCCCGTGCTCACGGTCGGCGGACTCAGCCTGCGCGAACTGCCCGCCGACCGGCTCGCACCGGCCGGGGCCACCCCGCGCGACGCGCTGTTCGAACTGCGGTGGACGGAACTGTCCGCCCCCGCCGCCACGGAGGGTCCGGACTGCGTGGTCCTCGGCGCCGACGACCTCGGTCTCGACCCGCGCGCCACGTTCCCGGACCTCGCCGGGCTCGACGCCCACACCGCCGCCGGGCATCCGGCGCCCGCCGTGGTGGTCGCCGCCGCGCCCGTCGTCCCGGCCGGGTCCGGCGACGGCACGGCCGAGGCCGCGCACGCCGCCGCCCGCTGGGCCCTGGACACCGTCCGGGCCTGGCTGGCCGGGGACCGCCCGGACGGCGCCCGGCTGGTCGTCGTCACCCGGGGCGCGGTCGCCGTCCGGGGCGGGGACGCCGTACCGGGCCTCGGCCAGTCCCCGGTGTGGGGCCTGCTGCGCACCGCGCAGTCCGAGCACCCGGGCCGCCTCGCCCTGATCGACCTCGACGACCCCGCGCGCTCCGGCCGCGCCCTGCGGGCCGCCCTCGCCGCCGACGAGCCCCAACTGGCCCTGCGCGACGGGATCCCGCACCGCCCCCGGCTCCTCCCGGCCCCGGACGCGGCTCGGCTCGGCGGGCGCCCGCTCGATCCGGACCGCACGGCGCTGATCACCGGCGGCACCGGCACCCTCGGCGCGCTGATCGCCCGCCGGCTGGTCACCGAGCACGGCCTGCGCCACCTGCTGCTGGTCAGCCGGGCCGGGCAGCAGGCCGACGGCGCCGAGCCGCTGCGGGCCGAACTCGCCGCGCTCGGCGCGCGGGTGACGATCGCCGCGTGCGACGCCGCCCGCCGCGAGGAACTCGCGGCGCTGATCGCCGGCCTCCCGGCCGCCCACCCGCTGGGCGTCGTCGTGCACGCCGCCGGCGTCCTCGACGACGGCACGGTGGAGACCCTCGCCCCCGAACGCCTGGCCGCCGTCCTGCGCCCCAAGGCGGACGCCGCCTGGCACCTGCACGAGCTGACCCGGGAGCAGGACCTCGACGCGTTCGTCCTCTTCTCCTCCGTCACCTCGGTCACCGGCACCGCCGGCCAGGGCGCCTACACGGCCGCGAACGCCTTCCTCGACGCCCTGGCCGGGCACCGCCGCGCGGCCGGGCTGCCGGCGATCTCCCTCGCCTGGGGCCTGTGGGCCGAGGGCAGCGGGATGACCCGCCACCTCGCCGCCGCCGACCTCGCCCGGCTCGCACGCGGCGGCATCGGCCTGCTGTCCACCGAGGACGGGCTCGCACTGTTCGACGCGGCGCTGCGGAGCGACCTGCCGTACGCCGTCACCGCCCGCCTCGACCGCGCGGCCCTGCGCGACCTCGCGGCGGCCGGCACCGTGCCGCCCGTGCTCCGCGGACTGGTCCGCGCCCCGCTGCAGCGCGTGGCCGGGGCGGCGCCGGGCGCCGCGGAGCCCGGCGGCGCCGGGGAGGCGTCCTCCTGGGCGCGCCGGATGGCCGCACTGCCCGAGGACCGCCGCGCCCGCGCCGCACTCGACCTCGTCCGCAGCCAGACCGCGACCGTGCTCGGCCACGGCGAAGCGGACACCATCGACGTCCAACGCGCCTTCCGCGAACTGGGCTTCGACTCGCTCACCGCGCTGGAACTGCGCAACCGGATCAACACGCTCACCGGCCTGCGGCTGCCCGCCACCGTGGTGTTCGACCACCCCAGCGCCACCGCCCTCGCGGCACGGCTGACCAGGGAGGCGGTGGGTACCCCGGCGGCGGTCGCCCCGACGGCCGCGGCCGTCCCGGTCGACGACGAGCCGATCGTGATCGTCGGCATGGGCTGCCGCTACCCCGGCGGCGTCGCCGGGCCCGAGGACCTGTGGCGCCTCGTCGCGCAGGAGACCGACGCGGTGGGTGGCTTCCCGGCCGACCGGGGCTGGGACGTCGACGCCCTGTACGACCCGGACCCGTCCCGCCCCGGCACGGTGTACACCCGGCACGGCGCCTTCCTGTACGACTCCGGCGACTTCGACGCCGAGTTCTTCGGGATCTCGCCGCGCGAGGCACGCGCGATGGACCCGCAGCAGCGCCTGCTGCTGGAGACCTCCTGGGAGGCGCTGGAGCACGCGGGCATCGACCCCGCCGGGCTGCGCGGCTCCCGGACCGGCGTCTTCACCGGCGTCATGCACCACGACTACGCCTCCCGGCTGCACCGGGCCCCGGACGGCTACGAGGGTCTGCTGCTCGCGGGCAGCGTCGGGAGCGTCGTCTCGGGCCGGGTCGCCTACTCGCTGGGGCTGGAGGGCCCGGCGGTGAGCATCGACACGGCGTGCTCCTCGTCGCTGGTCGCGCTGCACCTGGCGGCGAACGCGCTGCGGACCGGGGAGTGCGACCTCGCGCTCGCGGGCGGGGTGACGGTCATGTCGACGCCGCACGTGTTCGTGGAGTTCGCCCGTCAGCGCGGTCTGGCGGCGGACGGGCGGTGCAAGCCGTTCGCGGCGGCGGCGGACGGGACCGGCTGGGGCGAGGGCGTCGGCCTGCTCGTCGTCGAGCGGCTGTCGGACGCGCGCCGCCACGGGCACCGGGTGCTGGCGGTGCTGCGGGGTTCGGCGGTGAACCAGGACGGCGCGTCCAACGGTCTGACGGCGCCGAACGGTCCGTCGCAGGAGCGGGTGATCCGGCAGGCGCTCGCCGGCGC